>JAAYZY010000134.1 GCA_012514615.1 Chloroflexota bacterium
CCCAAGCCCCGACCGCGCCACCCTTGCCGCACGGCGATGGTGCTGATGTGCCCTTCATCCACCAGCAGCCAGAGCCCGCCGTAGCCCACCAGCAGCGGCGGCTCGTGAGCCGTCACCGGGTCTCGCCACTCCACGTCGGCCCGCGTCTCCAGCACAGAGAGCGCGGCGTCGGGGTTGCGGGTCAGGTCGTAGTGGAACGCCCGCGCCGACCAGGGCATGGAGAAGGTGGCCCGTTCCAAGGCCTCCACTGCCGGCACATCGTCCGTTGTCATGGGCCGCAGGCGCACCGGCCACGCCAGGCGCAGGGCGGCGGTCTCTGGGTACATGGGCAAACCTCTCAGGTTGGGTGCTGCAGGTAGAGGGGCGCTAGCGTCTCGACGTCGTCGGCCTCGCCGTTGGCCAGGCGACGGCGAGCTAGCTCCACCAAGAAGCCCGCCCGGCGCAGGTTCTCGGCCGGCCTCGGCAGGCGCAGCCCGCTGCCCAGCCGCGCCCGCAAGGCGGCGGTCTCTTCGGCCTCCAGCTCGCCGCAGACAAAGGCCCCCTCCCCCAAGCGGCCGGCCAGCTCGTCCAGCGTCACCAACAGCGGCCCTTCCACCAGCGCCAGGCCGTCGGCGGCGCGGCCGTAGCAGGCGGCGCACAGCCGGCCCCGCCCCGCCTGGATCACCGCCCAGAGGGGACCGCGCTGGCCGGCGTGGGGCCAGGCCAGCGTGTCCAGCGTGGGGATGCCCACCAGCGGCAGGCCGTGGCTCAGGGCCAGCCCCTTGGCCACGCTGAGGCCGATGCGCAGCCCGGTGAAGGAACCCGGACCCAGCGTCACGCCCACGCCAGAGAGGTCGTCGGCGGTGCGGCCCAGGGCGCGCATCATGCGGTCCAAGCGCGGCGCCAGCTCCACCGTGTGGGTGTCCACCGAGTACCAGGTCTCTTCGGCCCACAGGCGGTGCGCATCGCCCACGGCCAGGCCGGCCACGCGGGTGGCCGTATCGATGCCCAAGATCAGGGTGCCAGCCATCGCTTACGCCTCCCCTTCATCCGTCTGCGGCCGCGCCGCGCAGCCAAGCCACCGTGCGCCGCAGGCCCTCTTCCAGCGGTGTATCCAGGCGCAGCCCCAAGGTCTGGGCCAACCGCTCCACCGCCGCTTGGGAATGGCGGATGTCGCCGGGGCGCGGCGGGTCGAAGCGAGGCTCGATCTGGGTGCCCAGGATGCCGTTGAGGTAGGCCACCAGCTCCAGCAGGCTGTAGCGCCGACCGCACGCAGCGTTGAGCACTAGGGCGCCGGTGGTGGGCTGCCGAGCCGCGGCCAGATTGGCCCGCACCACATCGCCCACGTAGGTGAAATCGCGAGACTGCCCCCCGTCGCCGTAGATGGTGGGGCGCTGCCCAGCCAGCATGGCCTGAATGAAGCGCGGAATCACCGCCGCGTACTGCGAGGCCGGGTCCTGCCGGGGGCCGAAGACGTTGAAGTAGCGCAGAGACACCGTGGGCAGGCCATGCAGTTGGCTGAAGACGGCGCAGTAGTGCTCGCCCATGAGCTTGGTCACGCCGTAGGGCGAGAGCGGCCGCGTGGGCATCTCTTCATCCTTGGGCAAGCCGGGCAGGTCGCCGTAGACCGACGAGCTGGACGCGTAGACCACTTTGCGCACGCCAGCCTCCAGCGCTGCCACCAAGACGTTGAGGGTGCCGGTGGCGTTGCTGGCATGGGAGACGAGCGGCTCGGCCACGGAGCGCGGGACCGAGGGCAGCGCGCCCTGGTGCAGCACGTAGGCCACCCCACGCATGGCTCGGCGCACCGTGCCGGGGTCGGCCAGGTCGCCTTCCACCAGCTCGATGCGCGGGAGCAGGCCCGCCAGGTTGCCTCGGCGGCCGGTGCAGAAGTTGTCTAGCACCCGCACTGCTTCCCCCTGGGCCACCAACGTCTCCACGATATGGGAGCCGATGAAGCCGGCCCCTCCGGTCACCAGATACACGGCGCGATCCCCTTCCCGGCGCTGTCGGCCTTAGGTCGACGCGCCCGCGCCATCAGGCGCGTCGTAGAGCAGGTCCGCCAGCACCAGGGTGCGGTTCTCCTGCGTATCAAAGGAGAGCAGCACCTCCGACGGCTCCTTGCTGTCCTCTCCCTGGAAGGTCACCCGCAGGCCCGGGCGGCGGCTGTGGCCGAAGACCACGTGCCCCGCCTCCACCCGGCGGATCCATCCCGGCTGGAAGAAGAGGTACCACATGCCCACTTCGTCGGCCGGCCGTTCGCCGCCCCAGAAGCGCCCCGCCGAGCGATAGGCCATCACGGCGTGTTCCCTGGTCTCGAACGAGCGGAACCAGGCTTCGATCTCCACCTGGCGGCGCTCCTTGCCCTCCACCGAGAGCGTGCCGCTGGCGCGGTGGGGGATCTTCTCCCGGGGTGGCAGCGGCGTCGGCGTCACGGCCGAGAGCGGCGCACCCTCTGGGCGGAACTGCACGTAGCCAGCCAGCCTCCCAGCCAAGGCCACGCCGGCCAGCGCCAGCGTCAAGGCCGCCAAGGCCACCGTGAGCCAGGGGCGCCCAGGCGCGCAGGGCAACAGCGAAGCCAGGGCAGCGCCGCCCAACACCAGCACGCCGGCCAGGCTCAGGGGCATGTCGCTCCAGTAGTGGTGGTTGAGCTGATAGGAAAGGTGCACCAGGCGCGGTCTCCAGGCCATCATCCCCTCTTGCATCACTTGCCCGACGTCGAGCCCTCGGCCCAACGTCGCTGGGTCTCCACCACGGCCTGGGCCACCCAGGCGGCGTACTGCAGCCGCTGCGCCCAGACCTGCGGCGACTGGCTGCGCTGCAAACGCCAAGCGTCACGGCCGCCGGCCGCGGCCACCTCCTGGGGGTAGACGTCGGCCGTCTCGAACGATAGTCCGTCGCACTCCCGAGCGCCAACCCTGAAGCCGCCGGCCGCCCGCAAGAGCAGAGGCCACTCGGCGTCGGTGCCGAAGGTCGGCTCTTGGGAGTGCGCCAACAGCCAACGCGCCGCCGAGGCGGAGATGCCGCGGGAGGCGGCCAGCAGGTCCCAGGTGAGCCCTGTGGCCATGCCAAAGACGGTGTTGGCCAGCGACTCGGTCAGGGTCTGGTCTGGCGGGTGGCTGGCGAAAGCCCGGGGCGTGCGGCCCAGCACCCAGAAATCCCAGGCTGGCATCTCCTCCACCACCTGGCGCAACTCCTCGGGGTGAAACGTCGCCCAGTGCAGGGCGCGGTCCAGGTCGCAGAAGTGGATGTGCGCGGCGCCGCTCTCCAGTGCCAAGCGCAGCACCCGCCGGCGCACCTCCCCCAAGCGGGCCGGCCCGCCTGGGTGGTTGTCGATCTGGGCCAGCACCCCCAGGCTGCGCAGTTGGCGCATGGCTTCTGGCGGGGTCTCGCGCGAGCAGACGGCCACTGCCCCGGCGTAGAGCGTCAGGGCAGCCGGCAGGTGTTCGGCCACTGGCGACATCCAGCGGCCGTCGGAGTCGTGGTGCGTCACCGCCAGCACCACATCAGCCATGGCGGCTCCCCCCCAAACCCTCCAAGCGCCGCAGGTTGGCCCGCTGCCCCTCAATGTAGCGGGCCATATCGGTCTGGCTGGCTTCCAGCGGAAAGCGGCGCTCGATCTGCTGCAGGTTGTCCAACAGCCCCTGTTCCATCTCCACGCCGTAGTGGCTGGCCAGCTTGAACAGGAAGTTGGCTGCGTCGGCCAGCTCTTCCCTCAGGCGGGTGCGCAGCGCTTCCGTGTCGTCGGCCTCGCGGTAGCCCTCCAGCTCCAGCACCACCCGGGCCACCTCCCCCACCTCCTCTACCAAGTGCACCATGGTCTGGCTGGCGAGGACGCGGTCCCAGCCTCGCGCACGGTCGAATGCGGTCAACCGTTCCTGGTAGTCCCGAATCTCCATGGCTGTCCTCTCAAGCCTCGGGGGCGAGGGTAGGGCCGCGCAGTTGGCGCAAGAGCGCCGCCGACTCCAGCCGCCGCTCCAAGTGGTACTCCAGGTGGCGCTGCAGCAGCTCCTCCACCTCCCGCATCACCGCCGGGCTCAAGCGCAGCTGCATGACCAGCCCGTAGGGGCGTGTCTGCAGGAAGCGCAGCACCTTCAGGGCGCCCAGGCTCAGGGGCGTCAGCCCCCGCTCGTCGGCGCCGCAGGCCTGGCAGCAGACGCCGCCCTCCTCCCACGAGAACCAGTGGTCCGCCGGCTCCAGCGGCTGCCCGCAGCGCACGCAGCAATGCAGCTGCGGCTGCACACCACCTGCTTGCAGCAGTTGGAGCTCCACGTAGCGGGTGGTGAGAGGCAGGTTGGCGCTCTCGGCCAGCCAGCCCAAGGCGTCTCGGAAAGCGGCGAAGAGCGCCGCGCTCTCCAGCTCCTCCTGAGCCAGGCGATCCACCAGCTCGGCCACGTAGTAGGCGTGGGCCGCCCGCAGCAGGTCTTCCCGCAGGGGGCGATACAGCTCCATCGCCTCGGCCTGGCTCACCAGATCCAGCGTGCGCCCGCGGGCCACCAGCAACTGGGCCAGGGTGAAGAGCTCCAGGTGGCCTGCCTTGTGGCTGGTGGGCCGCCGCACCCCCTTAGCCAGGAGCCGCAGCTTGCCCATGGCCGGCGTCAGGACGGTGACCAGGCGGTCAGCCTCACCGAAGTCGCTGCGCCGCAAGACGATGGCCGGCGTGCGGTAGAGACGGGCGCGGTCCTTGGCGCCCTGCTCCGAAGGGGTGACCGGCGCGTCGTCCATGGGCAAGACCCTCCCAACGCCGGCCTAACCGCCGCGCACGGTGTTGTAGCGGTAGGGCCGGCCCCAGTTCTTGGCCATCTTCTGCTGGTAGAGCGTCTGCAGATCCAGGCCCAACGCTGAGCAGAGGTGGAAGATGCGAATCAGGGCGTCAGCCAGCTCTTCGCCCAGCGCCTCCTGGGGTTCGCCTTTCTTGTAGCAGTCGGTGGCCTCAGCCACCTCGCTGTGGATGAGAGCCAACATCTCCCAAACCCGTTCCGGCGCCGACGAGAAGCCCTTGGCGTCGCACAGCGCCCGCACCTCTTGCACGTAATCGTTCAAGTTGGCTGGCAATGGCTGCTCCATAGAGCGCTCCCCCTGCGTAATGGGCCCATTGTACCAGATGTCGGGCTCTTTGGGAAAGAGACCAGGGCCGCCGTGCCGGTTGCGCTTTTCTTGCCAACGACGCGTCCGGCGTGATATAATCCACGTTATGTATGGCCTTGCCGCCAGGGTCGCGGCACACTCTGTCTCAGAAGGTGACAACCGTCCATGGCACTGAACCGAGGACCCCTTAGAGCTGCTGCATTGGGGCTGAGCCTGGTGCTGCTGCTGGGCCTGTTGCTGGGCGCAGCAGGGTGCGGCTCGCCGGCGCCTACCCCCACACCGACCAAGACACCGCGCCCGCCCGATACGGCCACGCCCCTGCCCACCGCCACACCGTTGCCCACGCCCACGGAAACGCCCACACCGCCGCCGCCCACGGCCACCCCGTTGGGGGCCAACTTGGGCACGCCCACCGGCGCGCCCACCGCCCGCCCAAACCCATCAGCCGAGCTGCCGGCGGACTTCTGCCCCCTGACCGGCCTCCAGGTGGACGACCCGGCCAAGCTGGAGCGCCCGCCGCTGGCCATCAAGGTTTCCAACGCGCCGGCGCTGGTGCGGCCGCAGTACGGGCTGAAGGAAGCCGACGTGGTGGTAGAGCACCTGGCCGAGGCCGGCCTCACCCGCCTCACAGCGATCTTCCTCTCTACCGATGCCGAGCGCGTCGGTTCGGTGCGCAGCGGCCGGCAGATCGACCTGGAGATCCCGGCCATGTTCCAGGCGATCTTTGCCGCGTCAGGCTTCTCGCCAGGGAACATCCCGCTCTTCCAAGAATCGGACTTCGCCGATCGGCTCATCGTGCGCGACCCGCCCTGGGTGCACCAGTCGCCCTTCGAAGTGATCCCGGAAGAAGGCAAGCCCACCTGGCATTCGCTCTACACCAGCACCGCGGCGCTCTGGAAGCTGGCCGCCCAGCGGGGCGTGGAGGTGCGACGCTCGCTGCAAGGCTGGGCCTTCGCTTCCCCGCCGCCGGCCGGCGGCAGCCCCGCCAGCCAGGTGACCATTGTCTACAAGGCCCGAGAGGCCGGCGCAGAGTATCAGTACGACGCCGCCAGCGGCCTGTACAAGCGCTCGGTGCTGGGGGTTGCCCACACCGACGCGGCCAGCGGCGTGCAGCTGACCACGGCCAACCTCATCGTGCTGCAGGCCAACCATGCCGAGACCGACGTGCTGGAAGACCAGTACAACGGCGGCCACTACTCGATCCAGATCCAGATCTGGGGGCAGGGCCAGGGCGTCATCTTCCGCGATGGCCAGGCCTACCCCATCACCTGGAGCCGGCCCAACCGGGGGGACCTGGTGCGCTTCACCGGCCCCGATGGGCAGGTCTTCCCGCTGAAGCCGGGCAACAGCTGGGTTCAGCTGGTGCCCCTGGGCTACTCCCCGGAGGTACAGTAGACAGCGAGAGACACAAGAGAGGAGGGCACAGGATGGAGAAGCGCTACACGGCTCTGCGAGCAATCGGCACGTTCTACAAGGTGTTGGGCGGCTTGGCGGCGGTGGTCACCGTGCTGGCGGTGCTGGCCATCTGCCTCGGTGCAGTGCTGGGCAGCGGGGTGCTCGGCGGGCTGGGCCGAGAGTTCGGCGTCAACGTGCCCATGGGCCGCATGGGTGGCGCCTTCGAAGGGTTGATCGTGGGCTTCTTCGCCCTGCTCTACGGCGCGGGCGTGGCAGTGACCCTCTTCGGCATCGGCGAGCTGATCTACCTGCTGCTGGCCGTGGAAGAGAACACCCGCGTCACGGCCCATCTGCTGCGCCAGGGGAGCGCCAGCCCGAAGGCCCCGGCGCTGGAGTAGAGCCAACGCCCGCTGAGAAGCGGCCATCTAGACCCAGGCGGATCGTCTGCAAGCGTCCTGGGGAACCGTGTGAGGCCATACCTATGGGGTGGGTCTTCCACCTCCACTCTGTCCCCTATCTGGTGAGTGCAGCAATTGCCCTGGGAGTGGCCGCTCTCGCGCGCTCGCGGTTGGCCGTGCCCGGCGCCAGCAGCCTGGGCTATCTCATGGCCTGCACCGCCTGGTGGTCCATCGGCAACCTGCTGGAGCTGGCCAGCCCTACCCTGGCGGGCAAGGCGTTCTGGACCAACATCGAGTACCTGGCCATTGGCGTGATCCCGGTGCTGTGGCTGGCCCTGGCGGCGCAGGTGAGCGGGCAAGGGGGCTGGCTCACCCGACGCAACGTACGGCTGCTGTTGGCCATCCCTGTGGCCACCCAGGTGATGCTCTGGACCAACCCTGCTCACGGGCTCATGTTCCCCACCTTCGCCCTGGACGGCCGCGGCCTATACCCGGTGGTGACCAAGACCTTCGGCCCCTGGGCCATGCTCTCTGTGGTCTACTGCTGCGCGCTGCTGCTGGCTGGCAGCAGCCTGCTGATGCGGCTGACCACCCGCGCCAGCCTGCCCTACCGCCGACAGGCCATCGTCATCTTGCTGGCCGCGGTGGTCCCCTGGGTCTTCAGCATCCTGCACACCTTCAATGCCGACCCAATCCCCGGCGTGGACTTCACACCGCCGGCCTTCGCGGTCAGCGGTCTGCTGCTGATGCTCGCGCTGTTCCGCTTCTCGGATCTGGCGCCCATCGCCCACGAAACGCTCTTTGCCGAGATGCGCGACGGCGTCGTGGCGGTGGACATGCAGGGGCGCGTGGTGAACCTGAACCCGGCAGCCCAGCGGGCCCTGGGGAAGTCGGCGCGGAGCGTCATCGGGCAGGCGGCCGCCGAAGCCTGGCCGGACCTGCCGCCCCTGGAAGAGGTGCAGGATCGCACCCAAGTGGCGCTGCAGGGCCACGCCTACGACCTGCTGCTCTCCCCGGTGCTGGATCGGCGCGGCAACGTGAGCGGCAGGCTGGTTGTCTTGCGGGACATCGGCGAGCAGCAACGGGATGAAGCAGAACGTCAGCGGCTGCTGGAGGAGCTGCAGCAAGCCTTGGCAGACGTGCGCCGGCTGAGCGGGCTTCTGCCGATCTGCGCCTCGTGCAAGAAGATCCGCGACGACCAAGGCTACTGGCACGAGGTGGATCAGTACATCCGACAGCACTCCACCGCAGACTTCAGCCGCAGCATCTGCCCAGACTGCCTGGTCAAGCAGCGGAGCGAGAGCCTGGAGGCTGAGCAGTGAACTGGCAGTTCAGCCCCTATTTCGTCCCCTACCTGGTCAGCGCGGCGGTGGCCCTGGGCGTGATCGCCCTGACGCGCCCCCGCCGCCAGATCGCCGCCGCGCCCCTCGTATGCCTCCTCATGGCCTGCACCGCATGGTGGGCTCTGCTCAATGTGGCGGAGCTGGCCAGCCAGGAACTGTCGCACAAGGTGTTCTGGGCAAGCCTGCAGTACTTCGCCATCCCCGTCATCCCGCCCCTCTGGCTGATGATCGCCCTGGAGTACAGCGGCCGCCGGGTGAGCCGGCGCACCTTGCTCGTGCTGGCGGCGGTGCCGCTGGTAACCATCGTCTTGGTGTGGACCAACGGCCTGCACCACTGGGTCTGGCAGAACATCCACCTGGCCGCAGCCAACGGGTACACGGTGATGGCCAAGACCTACGGCCCGTGGTTCTGGATATTGACCGCTTGGGCCTATGCCCAGGTGTTGGGGGGCAGCGTGGTGCTCATCGGGGAAGCGCTGTACGGCAGCGCATCCCTCTACCGCAGGCAGACCATCGTCATGCTCGCGGCCGCCTCGATCCCCTTGCTGGGCAACATCTCCTTTGTCTTTCACTTCAGCCAGGAGCTCGGGCTAGACTTGACGCCGCCAGCCTTCGCCTTGTCGGGAGGGTTGGTGGTTTGGGCCCTCTTCCGCTACCGCTTACTGGACCTGATGCCCATGGCCCATGAAACGCTCTTCGCCGAGATGCGCGACGGCGCCCTGGTTCTGGACGTCCACGCCCGGGTGATCAACCTCAACCCGGCGGCCCAGCGCATCCTGCGGCTCACAGCCAAGCAGGCCATGGGCATGGCGGCGCAAGAGGCGCTGGCCGAACGCCCCAACCTGGCGCAGCAGTACCGCACGGTGCTGGACGAACGGACAGAGATCTACCTGACCCACAACGGCGTCTCCACGCCCTACGATCTGCTGATCTCCCCCCTGGTGGATCGCCAGGGGCGCCCCAGCGGCCGTCTGCTCGTCTTGCGAGATATCACAGAGCGGAAGCGCACCCAGGCCGAGCGTGAACGGCTCATCGGGGAACTGCAGCAGGCCCTGGCAGACGTCAAGCGCCTGGGCGGCCTCCTGCCCATCTGCAGCGTCTGCAAGAAGATCCGCGACGATCAGGGCTACTGGCGCGAGGTGGAACAGTACGTGACAACACACTCTGAGGCCGGCTTCAGCCACAGCATCTGCCCAGACTGCGCCCAGAGGCTGTACAAAGACTACCTGAAGCCAGGATGACCGTTGCGCGGCGGCTGCGACCCGGCGCGGGCTGGGCCTACTGCTGCTTCTGGCGCAGCGTGAGGCGGAACTCGTCGCCTTGCTGCTCCACCAGCACCGTTAGCCCCTCCTTCTCGGCCATGCGGCGCACGTTCTCCCGCGATGTGACGCTTTCCACAAGCACTTCGATGGGGAACTGCCCTTCCCGAATGGCCTTGCGGGCCTGGATGACCGGTTGAGGGCACGAGAGCCCGCGGGCATCTACCACCTTTGCCATGAGAACCTCCTCCGGTTACGCCTTCTCGCGCATGGTGAAGC
>JAAYZY010000135.1 GCA_012514615.1 Chloroflexota bacterium
GATCTCATCGGCGGCCACGAAGACGATCACCAGCGCCTGGACGATGTTCACCAAGTCGATGGAGATGCCCGGGGCGCGCACCTGCATCAGGCCGGCGCCGTTACGCAAGCCCCCCCATAGGAACGCAGCCGGGATGATGCCGAAGGGGTTGCTCTTGGCCAGCAGCGCCACGGCGATGCTGTCGAAGCCGAAGCCGCTGGAGAACGCGGCCTTCAGGCTGTATTCGCTGGGCCGCCCCAAGACGATGCCTGTGCCAGCCAGGCCAGCCAGCGCGCCAGCCATGGCCATGGCCAAAACGAAGTTCCGGGAGACGTTCATCCCAGCATAGCGAGCTGCGCTGGGGTTCAACCCCACGGTGCGGATCTCGAAGCCCAGGGTTGTCTTGAACAGGAACCACCAGACGAAGACCGTTGCCGCAAGGGCCACCAGGAACCCGGCGTGCAGGTTGTAGCCCTCGAACAGCAGGGGGTAGCGCGCCGAGGGCAGGACGTACGGGGTGCGGTCTACGGTGGCGGTCGCGTCGCGGATGACGTTCTTCACCAGGTAGTCCACCGTCTTCACGGCGATGTAGTTCATCATGATGGTGTTGATGACCTCGTGGGCGCCGGTGACCGCTTTGAGGAAGCCGGGAACGGCCCCCCACAGCGCCCCGCCCACTGCGCCAGCCAGGATCGAAAGCGGCAGATGCACGTAGATCGGCAGCCCCTGCAGGGTGAACCCCACCACCGTAGCGGCCAGGGCCCCCATGTAGAGCTGCCCCTCGGCGCCGACGTTGAACAGGCCGCAGCGGAAGCCCAGAGCTACCGCCAAGCCAGCGAGAATGTAGGGCTCGCAGTAGACCAGGCTTTCCACCAGGGCCCGTCGAGAGCCCAGCGCCCCTTCAAAGAGCCCTTGGTAGGCCGCGCCCACGTAGGCCAGCGACTGCAGCGCCCGCTGCCCCAGGGGGAGTGGGCTGCCAGCCTGGGCCAGCTCGTACATGCGCGTCCCGAAGACCACCAGCGCCCCCACCAACACCGCGGTGAAGACGGCTAGCAGGGGGATCGCCAGCTCACCCCAGTTCCAACCCTTTAGGCGAGCCACCAGCCCCTGCCTCGGCTTCGGCTGGGCGGGGGAGTTCGATGTCTGTTGAACCTCAGACTCAGGTGGCATGGGCTTGCGTTCCCTCCTTAGCCATGTCGCTCTCGCGGACGCCGGCCATGAGCAGCCCCACCTGCTCGCGGGTCGCCGCAGCCGCGTCCATCGTGCCGATGACCTGGCCCTTGTAGATCACTGCAATGCGATCGGATAGCGCCATGATCTCATCCAGCTCGGTAGACGCCAACAGGACCGCGCAGCCCTCGTCCCGCTTGCTCACGATCTGCTGGTGGATGAACTCGATGGAACCCACGTCCAGGCCGCGGGTCGGTTGGGCCGCAATGAGCAGCTTCACCGGCCGGCTGAACTCTCGGGCCACCACCACCTTCTGCTGATTGCCGCCCGACAGGCTGCCGCCGCTGGTGTAGACGCTGGGCGTGCGGATGTCAAACTGCTTCACCAGCCCCTGGGCGTTCTTCTCGATCACGTCGTGATCCATGAGGATGCCGCGGGCGAAAGGCGGTTGGTAGTAGGAAAGGAGCACCAGGTTGTCGGCGATGGGGTACGAATCCACCAGCCCGTACTCGCGGCGGTCTTCGGGGATGTGCGCCACCCCCTGCTCGATGACCCGTCGCGGCGGGACGTTGGTCAGGTCGGCGCTGCCGATGAGCACCCGACCGCTGGTTGCCCGACGCAGGCCGGTCAGCGCTTCCACCAGCTCCGTCTGGCCGTTGCCCTGCACGCCTGCCAAACCCACCACCTCGCCGGCGCGCACCTCCA
>JAAYZY010000136.1 GCA_012514615.1 Chloroflexota bacterium
AGGCGGGTTGTCGTTCCCAGAGAGGGTTTCACGCAAGCCTTGCCCTCATGGAGCCATCACTGCCCAAGTGCTGCCTGAGTTGCTGCAAGCCCGCACGGGCCTGCTGTTGCGCCGAGCCAGAGGGATTGCCACGGCAGTGGGGGGGCACCATGGCTCATGGCCCACCGCGCTCCAACTCGAGAACCTGGACCCGGACGCTCACATCGGCGGGCCGGCCTGGCATGCTGTCCGCGCGGCGGTGGCGGACACCTTGGCCAGCCTCCTCAACCCGCCGTCCATGGCCGAGTCGCTAGTCCGCAACAAGGGAGATGAGAACGTCCTGCTTACGCTCCTTTCCGGTCTCACCTCTGTGGCCGACTGGATTGGCTCCATGGAACCTCACTTCCCATTGGATGGATCCCCCCCTGATCTTGCAGCCTACAGCCATCAGACTGGCGCGCGAGCCAAAGAGGCGCTTGAGACCCTGGGGTGGACAGCCTGGAGTCCATCGAGTGCGGCAGCGTCCTTCCAGCAACTGTTTGGCTTCTTGCCTACCGCCATGCAGCAAGCGACGATCGATCTCGCCCAGCAGCTGGACGCTCCATCCCTGGTGATTGTCGAGGCTCCCACAGGCTCCGGCAAGACCGAGGCGGCCCTGTATCTGGCGGACCATTGGGCGCGTACCCTGCACCAACGCGGGCTCTATGTGGCCATGCCCACCACAGCCACCAGCAACCAGATGTACACACGGCTGAACACGTTCTTGGATAGGCGCTACCCAGACAAGTCAGCGACCCCTCTACTCATCCACGGCCAGGCGCGCTGGACCCGAGACCGGTTCCCGCGCATGTCCATCACCGAAGATGAAGTGGGACAAGAGGAGGAGAAGCTCACTTGGTTCCTGCCGCGGAAGCGCAGCTTGCTGGCGCCTCTGGGAGTGGGCACTGTGGATCAGGCCCTGCTCAGTGTTCTTCAAACCAGGCATTTCTTTGTGCGGCTCTTTGGCCTCAGCCACAAGACGGTGATCTTCGATGAGGTGCACGCCTATGACACCTACATGACCACCCTGTTCGAAAGGCTTCTGGTGTGGCTGAAGGCGATCGGCGCATCCGTTGTGTTGCTCAGCGCCACGCTGCCGGCGAGGGCCAGGGAAGCGTTCGTCCAGGCCTATGGGGGACGAACCGAAACGGTCGGGCCAGCCTCCACGTACCCGGCCATCACCTGGTCGAAGGGTGGGGAGACGGGGGTGATCCCGCTCGAAAGCCCCGAGAGACGGACAGTGGCTCTGGAATGGGTGGAGCGGGATCCGGCCGTGGTTGTCAGGCTGGTGGATGAACGGATTGCCGCGGGCGGTTGCGCGGCGGTCGTCTGCAACACGGTCGCCAGGGCGCAGGAAGTCTACAAGGCATTCAGAGAGTCTGAAGCTGTCGATGCTAAGAACCTGATCCTGTTCCACGCAAGGTATCCCCTGGGCTGGCGAGACGCTATTGAGGAAGCGGTGGTTGACCGCTTTGGGAAGGCAGGCCCGCGCCCGCTGAAGGCCATTGTGGTAGCCACGCAGGTTGTCGAACAGAGCCTCGACCTCGATTTTGACTTGATGGTTAGCGATCTAGCCCCGATTGACCTTCTTCTTCAGCGGGCTGGGCGAATGCACCGCCACGCGGGCAGGGTACGGCCCGCTCCGTTGCAGCAGCCTTGCCTGGTCATTGCGTTGGATGCCCCTCGCAACGGCGTGCCTGAGTTTGGGCCAGATCGCTGGGTCTACGAACCGTATGTCCTGCTGCGCTCCTATCTGGCCCTTAGTGGGCGCACTACCCTCGCATCCCCACAGGACACGGTTGACCTCATTGAGATGGTCTATGGCGATATGGGCTTGCCAGCCAATGTCCTCACCCCAACGCTGCAAGAGGCCTTGGACGACACCCGCGCTGAGCTGCTGCGCCATGAGCGCAAGGATGTCAACGAGGCGATGAAGCGGCTGATACTCGAGCCGGGTGACGAAAGGCTCTTGGCTCACTCCTACATGGCTCTGGAGGAGGAGAGCCCGGAACTACATGCCGCTCTCCAGGCCCTCACGCGGCTGGGACGACAAGGAGTCCCCCTGGTCTGCCTGCATCGCGCTGGCGTCGGCCTCAACACGGAACCAGATGGCTCGGGAGTTGTCGCGGACCCGGGGCAGAAGCCCGACACGGAACTCACCTACCACCTGGCGCGCAGCACGGTCGAAGTCACCCGTCATGAGGTGGTCCAGTACTACCTGTCTCAGCCAACCCCGGCTGGCTGGCAGAAGCATCCCCTATTGCACAACCACCATGTGGCGGTGTTCACTGGTGGTATTTGTGTCCCCGAAGGCGCTCGTTTCCGGTTGCGTCTGAGTCGCGAAGTGGGGTTGGAGATCGATAAGGAGGCAAGATGAACCCCAGCTTTGACCTCGTCCACACCCGATGGATCCCTTGTGTCCGCGATGATGGAACAGGAGATGAACTGGGACTGCGAGAAGTGCTAGCCCAGGCCCACGAGCTGCAAGAGGTTGCAGGCGAGTCCCCGCTGGTAACCGCGGCGCTGTATCGCCTGCTGCTGGCTGTCTTGCACCGCGTGCTGGGCCCCCGCAGCTACGAAAACTGGGGCCAACTCTGGGCCGCTGGCAGCTGGAGCATGAGTCAGTTGGACCGGTACTTCGAACGCTGGCGCAGCCGTTTCGATCTCTTCCACCCGGAACGCCCCTTCTACCAGGCGGCAGATGCTCGGGTGAAGCCCAAGTCAGTCAGCAGCCTCGTCCACGACGTCGCCTCGGGCAACAACGCCACGCTCTTTGATCACCACACAGACGCCGAAGGGTTAGCCCTGTCGCCGGCGCAGGCGGCTCGCTTGCTCCTCGCGGCACAAAGCTTCGGCCTGGCCGGCTTGAGCGGGCTGCCGCAGAAGTTCACCGACGGTCCGTGCGCCCGAGGGATCATCTTCCTGGTAACCGGAAGCAGCGTCTTCGAGACGTTGGCGTTGAATCTGGTGCGCTATCCGGAAGCCGCGTTCATGCCGCACACTCCGCAGGACAGACCAGCCTGGGAGATGGACGACCCGTTCACGCCCGACCGCAGCGTGCCCTACGGGTACTTGGACTACCTCACGTGGCAGAATCGGCGCATCCTCCTCCTGCCGGAGAGTGCAGGCGTCCAGGCGCTGGTACGCCAGATGACCCAGGCCCCCGGCCTCCGCCTGGACGCCGGCGCCCTGGACCCTCTGAAGCACTACCGCGCCCACCCCGACCGGGGCTTCTTGCCCCTTCGCTTCACCGAAGGCCGGGCCCTCTGGCGAGATAGCGCCGCCCTCTTCGAAACGGAGCGAGTCGGTGACGCCGGGCGCCGAGACCGACCTCCGCTCCCGTTCCAATGGCTCTCGGAGTTGATCCGTGGAGATCTGCTGGAC
>JAAYZY010000137.1 GCA_012514615.1 Chloroflexota bacterium
AGCTCTACGCCGCGCGCCAGGCCGCGCCCGGATTCGCCTATCCGCCCGACGGCGAGCTCATGCGTCGCCTGGAGGACGCGTTCCCCTACGAAGAGACCGGCGACCAGGCGGAGGCCATCGATGAGGTCAAGAACGACATGGAGGCGGCGCACCCCATGGATCGCCTCATCTGCGGCGACGTGGGGTACGGCAAGACCGAGGTGGCGCTGCGGGCGGCGTTCAAGGCGGTGATGGATGGCCGGCAGGTGGCCGTGCTGGTGCCCACCACCGTCCTGGCCCAGCAGCACTTCAAAACGTTCGAGGAGCGGCTGGGGCCGTTCCCGGTGGCGGTGGAGATGCTCTCCCGCTTCCGCTCCCGCGCCGAGCAGAAGACCATCTTGGAGGGTCTTGCCGAGGGGAGCGTGGATGTGGTCGTTGGCACACACCGCCTGCTGCAAAGCGACGTGCGCTTCAAGAGCCTGGGCCTGCTCATCATCGACGAGGAGCAGCGTTTTGGGGTGGCCCACAAAGAGCGGCTCAAACAACTGCGCAAGGAGGTGGACGTGCTCACCCTCACCGCCACGCCGATCCCGCGCACGCTGCACCTGTCGCTGTCTGGCGTGCGGGATATGAGCACCATCGAGACGCCGCCGGACGAGCGCCTGCCGATCCGCACTTCGCTGCACTCCTACGATGACGCCCTGGTGCGGCAGGCCATCCGCCGAGAGCTCGATCGGGGTGGGCAGGTCTACTTCGTCACTGACCGTGTGCAGGGAATCGAACAGCTGGCTGCGCAGCTGCAGCGGCTGGCGCCGGAGGCGCGCATCGCCATCGGCCACGGCCAGATGAAGGAGAAGACCCTGGAGCGGATCATGCTGGAGTTCGCCAACGGCGAAATCGACGTGCTGGTCTGCACCACCATCATTGAAAGCGGGCTGGACGTGCCCAACGCCAACACCATCATCATCAACCGAGCGCACCGCTTCGGTCTTTCGCAGCTCTACCAGCTGCGGGGGCGGGTGGGGCGCAGCGCGGCGCGGGCCTACGCCTACCTGCTGGTGCCTCGGCACCAATCCCTCAGCAGCGTCGAGCAGCGCCGCCTAGAGACGGTGGTGGAGGCGCGGCAGTTGGGGGCGGGCTTCCAGATCGCCATGCGGGATATGGAGATACGCGGCGCGGGGGAGATCTTGGGGGCGAGGCAGCACGGCCACATCGCCGAGGTAGGCTTCGACCTGTACGTGCGCTTGCTGGGCGATGCGGTGCGTCGGCTGCGGGAGGAGCGACGGGCTCGGCCGACGCAGGAAGCCGCACCGCCGCCCAAGCGCAATGCGCCAGAAGCGCCGCTCTTCCCTCTGGTTTCCATCGAACTGCCGCTCCAGGCCTACATTCCGGAAGAGTATGTGGGCTCAGAGCAGCTGCGCCTGCAGCTTTACCGCCGGCTGGCTTCGGTGGGCGAGCCGCAGCAGGTGAAGGAGCTGGAAAAGGAGCTAGAGGACCGCTTCGGCCCACCGCCGCGACCGGTGCAGAACCTGCTCTACCAACTGCGGCTCAAAGCGCTGGCCTTGGTGGCCGGGGCCCAGGCTGTGACCCGGGAAGAGAGCCAGTTCGTCATCCGCGCCGATAGCCTGGAGCAGGTGAACCGCGAGCGGCTGCAGAACGTGCTGGGCCAGGCGGCGCGGGTGGAGCGGCGGAGGATCTGGGTACGGGGTGGCGAGGAACAGGGGATCTGGCAGGGGCGTCTGCTGGAGACTCTGGAGGCCCTGGCCCGCGAGTTCGACATGGCCGGCGCGCCCGGCAAGAACGCCTGAGGCCGCCCCCATGGTCCCCGCTGCCGGGAAGCCCGACAAGCTACGCTTGGACCACCTGTTGGTGCAGCGTGGCCTGGCCCCCACCCGAGAGCAGGCCCGCCGCCTGATCATGGCCGGGGCCGTGCGGGTCGACGGCCAAGTGGTCGACAAGCCCGGGCGCCCGACGCCAGCCACTGCCGACGTGCAGGTGCAGGACGCGCCGCGCTACGTCAGCCGCGGCGGCCTGAAGCTGGAAGCGGCCCTGACCCGCTTCGGCCTGGCGGTAGAAGGGTGCGTGGCCGCCGATTTCGGCGCTTCCACCGGCGGCTTCACCGACTGCCTGCTGCAGGCCGGGGCCAGCCGCGTCTACGCCCTGGATGTGGGCTACGGCCAGCTGGCCTGGACCCTGCGCAACGACCCCCGGGTGGTGGTGATGGAGCGCACCAACGTCCGCCACCTGCAGGCGCTGCCGGAAGCGGTGCACCTGGTGACCATGGATGTCTCTTTCATCTCCTTACGGCTGGTGCTGCCGGCGGCGCTGCGTGTGCTGCGGGAAGATGGCCATGTGGTGGCTTTGGTCAAGCCTCAGTTCGAGGCCGGCCGGGGCCAGGTGGGCAAGGGCGGCGTGGTGCGGGACCGAACGGTGCACGCCCAAGTGCTGCAGGGGCTGCTGGACGAGGTCCAGACGCTGGGCCTGCGGCAACAGGGCCTGATCCCTTCGCCGTTGGTGGGGCCAGCCGGCAACGTGGAGTTCCTGGTGCACCTGCGGCCTGGCACGGCCCAGCCCACGGCCGAGCTGGAGGGGTTGGTCCGGCGCTGCCTGGCCGAGTTGGAGCGGCTGGCCGGCGACCGCCCCCAGCCGGGTAGCACGCTTTATGACACCCACAGCGAGGATCCCCATGCCGGAACTGCCTGAGGTGGAGAGCATCGTCCGCTGCTTGCAGGCTGAGGTGGTGGGCCGACAGGTGGAGCGCTTCCACCTCTACTGGCCGCGTACGCTGGCCGTCCCCGCGCCGGACGCCATGGAGCGGGAGATCGCCGGCCGGCGCATCGCCGCCCTGAGGCGGCGGGCCAAGTTCTTGGTCTTCGACCTGGATGGGAGCCTTACCCTGTTGGTGCACCTGCGCATGACTGGCGGCCTCTCCCTGCACGCCCCGGACGAACCGCTGGCCCCCCACGTGCGGGCCGCCTTCGACCTCTCCGACGGGCGGCAGATGCGCTTCGAGGACATGCGCAAGTTCGGCCGCATCTGGCTGACCGCGGACGCCGCGACAGTGCTGGGGCGGCTGGGGCCGGAGCCGTTGGATGCGGCGTTCACTGCCGAGGCGTTCGCGGCGCGGCTGCAGGGCCGCCGCACGCGCCTCAAGCCGCTGCTGCTGGACCAGACCTTCGTGGCCGGCCTGGGCAACATCTACGCCGACGAGGCGATCTACCTGGCCGGCTTGCACCCCAAGCGCCTTGCCCACACCCTCCGCTCGGACGAGGCCGCACGCCTGCACGGGGCGATCCGCACGGTGCTGACGGAAGCCATCGCCCACCGCGGCACCACACTGGATAGCTACCGTCTGCCCAACGGCGAGTCTGGAGGGCACCAGAACTACCTGCAGGTGTTCCGTCAGGCTGGCGGGGCCTGCCCCCGCTGCGGCACGCCGGTGGTGCGGGAGGTTATCGGCGGGCGCAGCAGCTTCTACTGCCCCTGCTGCCAGCCGGCGCAGTAGAGCGCCCCTTGCTGTTCTCCTGCCCTGCCTCCCTCTTGGCGCCTGCCCTAGGCCGGGGCGGTGTTGAGGATGTGGAAGGCCACCACCGCCAGGGAAACGTGGACGTTGAGGGAGCGGCCTTTGCCCAGCATGGGCACGAAGGCCGCCCCGTCGCACAGGGCTAGGGTGCTCTCGGTGATGCCGTGGTCTTCGTGGCCCACCACCAGGCAGGTCTTGGCCGGCCAGGGGACGGTGTGGTAGGGCTGGCAGTCATCGGTCAGCTCCAGGGCGCAGACGTAGAAGCCCTGCCTCTTGAGCTTGGCCACCGCCTCTTCCGGCGACTCCACGTACTCCCAGGGGACGCGGCTCTCTTTGCCCCGAGCCACCTTGCTGATGGTGGGGTGCGGGGGTTGCGGCGTGATCCCGCTGAGGATCACTGGCGCGGCCCCGCAGGCATCGGCGATGCGGAAGATGGAGCCCACGTTGACCGGGTAGGCCACGCTCTGCAGCAAGAAGGCCACCTGCCGCGCCGGTGGGTGGGCGCGGCGGTAGTCCCTGAGGAAGCGTTTCAGCGGCGTGCCGTAGAGTGCTTTCATCGGTGGGCGCTCCCGTCCGTTGTTCGGGCCGGCGCTACTTGAGCTCGGGCATGGAGATGGTGCCGTCCCAAGTGTTCAGCACCCGGCCAGCGCGTTCCTCTTCTTCGGAGAACCAGTGAGAGGTGACGCTCTTCAGCTCGGTGAAGAAGCGGACGCCGTCGGTGCCCATGGTGTGCAGGTCGCCGAAGAACGAGTGTTTGCGGCCGGTGAAGCCGAAGATGCCCAGGGGCACGGGGATGCCCACGTTGACGCCCACCATGCCGGCTTGGGTTCGCTTGGTGAACTCTCGGGCGAAGTATCCGTTCTGGGTGTAGATCACCGAGCCGTTGCCGAACTCGCTGTCGTTCATCAAGGCCAGGCCTTCCTCAAAGTCCTGCACCCGCTTGACGCACAGCACCGGGCCGAAGATCTCGCGGTTGCCGATGCTCATCTGGGGCGTCACATGGTCGAAGAGCGTGGGCCCCAGGTAGAAGCCGTTCTCGTAACCTGGCACCGTCACCCCGCGGCCATCCAGGGCCAGGGTGGCGCCTTCTTCCACCCCCTTCTCGATCCAGCGGATGACCGACTGGCGGTGCTCTTCATTGACCAGCGGGCCCATCTGGCTGGTCTTGTGGTAGGCCGGACCCAGCTTCAACCCTTTCATCAGGCGGGCGACGGTGGCCACCAGCTCGTCGGCGATGGCTTCTTCGGCCACGACGACCGGCAGGGCCATGCAGCGTTCGCCGGCGCAGCCGCAGGCGGAGTTGATGATGCCGCGGGCGGTGCGCTGCAGCGCGGCATCCCGCAGCACCAGGGCGTGGTTCTTGGCTTCGGTGAGGGCCTGGACGCGCTTGCCGTTGGCCGCGGCAGTGGCGTAGATGTGGCGGCCCACCTTGGTGGAGCCGACGAAGGCAACCCCTTTCACGTCGGGGTGCCGCAGCAGGATCTCCGCCTCGTTGCGGGAGCAGGTGACCACGTTGATGACGCCCTTGGGCAGGCCAGCCTCCATCCACAGCTCGGCGATGCGCAGGGAGCTCTGGGGCGTGAAGCTGGCGGCCTTCAGCACCATGGTGTTGCCGGTGGCGATGCAGAGCGGGGCCATCCAGCCCATGGGGATCATGGCTGGGAAATTCCAGGGGGCGATGCCGGCGAAGACGCCTAGCGGCTCCATGTACTGCACGGTGTCGTAGCCGCTGGTGACGTTCATCAGGGCCGGGCCCTTCATCAGGTGGGTGATGCCGCAGGCGAACTCCACCACCTCGGTGACTTTCAGCACGTCGCCCATGGCCTCGTCCCACACCTTGCCGTGCTCTTGGGCCACCAGATAGGTCAGCTCTTCCAGGTGCTGATCCAGCAGGGTCTTCATGCGGAAGAGGACCTGGGCGCGCCGACTGTGGGGGGTGTCGGCCCAGGCCGGGAAGGCTTGGTGGGCGCTGGCGATGGCCTCTTCCACCTCGACCGCGGTGCACTGCGGCGCTTGGGCGATCACCTGGCCGGTGGAAGGATCGTAGCAGTCCACCCAGGCGTCGGTCTGGGATGCGCGGTACTCGCCGTTGATGAAGGGGCGTAGTTGTTTCGCTGTCATGTTCAACTCCTCGTATCGTGAGTGTGGCGTCTCGTTCGGGGCGGCCGGAGCCGCTGAATGAGCTAGACCACGCCTTCCTGGCGCAGCCGGGCCACCGCTGCCTCGTCGTAGCCCAGCTCCTGCAAGATCTCCGCGGTGTGCTGGCCCAGCAGAGGCGGCGGCAGGCGGTAGGCCGGCGGGGCGTCGGCCAGACGCACCGGGTTGCCCAGGGAACGCACCACCCCGGCCAAGGGGTGGTGCATCTCCACCACGCTGCCTCGGGCCTGCACCTGCGGGTCGTCCAGCGCTTGCCCCACGCTGTGGATGGGGCCGCAGGGGATGCCGGCCGCCTCCAGCAGGGGCAGCCAATGGGCCGTGTCGTGCTCGCGGAAACGATTCGAAAGGATGCTGACCAGCTCGGCGCGGTGGCTGTTGCGTGCTTGGTTGGTGGCGAAGCGAGCGTCTTGGCCCACCGTCTCCGCGATCTCTAGCGCATCACAGAAGCGGCCCCACAGGCGTTCCGAGCCGACTGCGACGACGATCTGACCGTCGCTGGTGGGGAACGGCTGGTAGGGGGTAATGGATGGGTGCACGTTGCCCAGGCGGGGCGGCTCGTGGCCGGTGGCGAAGGCGCTGCCGGCCAGGTTGGTGAGCCAACCGATCTGGCTCTCCAGCAGGGAGATGTCCACCAGGGTACCCTGCCCGCTGCGCTGGCGGGCCTGACACGCGGCCAAGACGCCGATGGCCATGTACAGGCCGGCGCTCATGTCGGCCATGGGCGTGGGGAAGCGCATGGGTGCGCCGTCCGGCTCGCCGGTCAGGCTCATGGTCCCCGACATGGCTTGGGCCACCAGGTCGTAGCCGCCGCGGCCGGCGTAGGGGCCGCTCATGCCGAAGCCGCTGATGATGCCGTAGATGAGCCCAGGCCAGCGGGCGTGCAGCGTCGGGTAGTCCAGCTCGTGCTTGGCCAGCGACTCCCAGCGGGGGATGTTGGTGAGGAAGATGTCGGCCCTCTCCAGCAGCCGCTCCAGCACGGCGCGGCCGGCCGGCCGGGAGAAATCCAGGGTCAGGCTGCGTTTGTTGCGGTTGGTGGAGAGAAAGTAGGCGCTCTCCCCTTCCACAAAGGGCGGGCCCCAGCCGCGGGACTGGTCGCCCACGCCGGGCCGCTCCACCTTCACCACGTCAGCGCCCAGGTCGCCCAAGATCATGGTGCAGAACGGCCCGGCCAGGGCCTGGGTGGTATCCACCACCCGCAGCCCGGCCAGGCTCGTTCCTGCGGACTCCTGCCCCACGGCGCCCCTCGCCCTCAGCCGGTGCACACGGCGTCGCTGATGGCCAGGGCTTGGTCCACAATGGCCAGGCCCTCATCCAGCTCTTCTTCGGTGATGCATAGCGGCGGTACCACGAAGAGCCAGTTCCAGCGCAGGTAGGTGAACAGGCCATGGTCAAGCAGGTACTTGGTGATCTGCGGCATCGGCCCCATCTCCGAAGCCTTGGCGTTCCACGGAGCCACCGGCTCTTTGGTGGCCTTGTTCTTCACCAGCTCGATCACCGAGAAGAAGCCGGTGTAGCGCACGTCGCCCACCGAGGGATGACGCCGCTTCAGGTCTTCCAGACGCTGGCCCAGCACCCGGCCCATCTGGGCGGCGTGCTCGATGAGCCCTTCTTCGTGATACACCTGAAGGGTGGCCACGCCAGCGGCACAGGCCAGGGGGTGCCCGCTGTACGTGAGGCCGCACCAGAGCATGTGGTCTTCGAAGTAGTCGGCGATGCGCTGCGAGACGATGACCGCGCCCAAGGGCAGGTAGCCAGAGGTGATCCCCTTGGCCGTGCTGATCATGTCGGGCGTCACGTCCCAGTGGTTCACGACGAACCACTGGCCGGTGCGGCCGAAGCCGCTCATCACCTCATCGGAGATGAGGGGGATGCCGTACTTGTCGCAAATCTCCCGCACCCGGGGCCAGTAATCCGGCGGCGGCACGATGATGCCGTTGGAGCCGGTGACGCCTTCGAAGAGCAGGGCGGCGATCTGGTCTGGCCCTTCCATCTGGATGACCTCGTCGACGTGGGTGATGCACTCCCGGCGGCAGGTCTCTAGCGTCCAGCCGAAGGGGCAGCGGTAGCAGTGGGGGTCCAAGACGTGGACCACGCCGGGGATGGCCGGCTCGGCGGGCCAGCGGCGCGGGTCGCCAGTGGCGGCGATGGCCCCGTAGGTGGCGCCGTGGTACGAGCGGTAGCGGGCGATGATCTTGTGGCGGCCGGTGTAGGCCCGGGCGATCTTGATGGCGTTCTCGTTGGCTTCGGCGCCGCCCAGGGTGAAGAAGACCTTGTTCAGGTCGCCTGGAGCCACCTCGGCCAGCATCTTGGCCAGCAGCCCCCTGGGCTCCGTGGCCATGCCCGGGTAGGCGTAGCAGAGGGTGTTGGCCTGGTCCACAATGGCTTGCACCACCTTGGGGTGCTGGTGGCCGATGTTCACGTTCATCAACTGGGAGGTGAAGTCGATGTAGCTCTTGCCTCGGGCGTCCCAGAAGCGGACGCCCTTGCCGCCCACCACCGGGATGGGGTTCACCGACGACTGCACCGACCACGAGAAGAGGCTGTGCTCGCGGTTCAGCCGTATGATCTCTTCAGCCGATAGTCCCTGGTGTTTCATGCCCAAGCTCTCCTCAACATAGGGTGGAAATCCAACGCCGGCGCGACCTGCAGATCAGAGGCGCACGGCGTAGCTGCCCTCCATGGCGTGAACAAGTTGCGTCAGCAGGGCGTTGACCGGCGTGGGCAGGCCCAGCCGCTGGCCCTGCTGCACCACAGCGTGGTTGATGACGTCGATCTCAGTGGGGCTGCCCCGCAAAACATCCTGCAGCATGGACGAACGGTTGCGCGCCGTGGCTTGGCAGACCTCCACAGTGCGGGCCACCGCATCGGGGTAGGGCAGGCGGATGCCCAGGGCCTGGGCCACGGCGACCGCTTCTTCCACCGCCTGGGACATGAGCGCCCGGGCCGCCGGGATCTCGGCCAGATGGCCGTTGGGTACCCGCAGCACCGCAGTGAGAGCGTTGATCCCCACGTTGATCACCAGCTTCCCCCAGATGAGGGAGTCCAGGTCGCTGGAAAGGTGCACCTCCAGGCCGGCGGCTTCGAAGGCGGTGCCCACCTCCCGCACGCTGGCTTCGTTGGCTGCGGTGAGCCCCAGGTGGGTGGGCCCTTTGCCAGCGTGGCGCACCCGCCCCGGCCCCAACAGGGTGGCGCCGTGGGCGGTGACGCCCTGCACCGCCCGGGCGTCGCCCAGCACCTCGGCCAGAGCCTCGCGGTTGCCCACACCGTTCTGCAGCGTCAGCGCCAGGCCGCTGGGGCGCAGGGCCTTCTGGGCCACGTCGGCCGCCCACGGGGTCTGGTGGGACTTGACGAAGACAATAGCCAGATCGGCATGGGTCAGCGAAGCGGGATCGGTGGTGGCAGCCACCCGCACCCGCGTCTGGGAACCATCGAGTTCTTCCAGCAGCAGGCCGTCCCGCTGCAGGGCCTGCACGTGCTCGGGCCACGGGTCGAAGAGCGTTACCTGGGCGACCCGCGAAAGGTAGGCTCCGTACAGCGAGCCCATGGCCCCAGAGCCGATGACCACGATCTTCATGGCTGGCGCCCTCCCAGGTCGGTCAATCGAGTTCGGCCAAAAGGGCCTCGTAGACGTCATCCTTCATGGTGAAGCAGTGCTCCGGCTGCGGGAAGACGCCGTCCAGCACCTCTTGGCGGTATTGGCCCAGCGCTTCGGTGAGCAGAGGGAAGATGTTGGCGTAGCGCTTGACGAACTTGGGCGTAAAGCGGTCGAAGAGGCCGATGAGGTCGTGGAGCACCAGCACCTGGCCATCGCACTGGGGGCCGGCGCCGATGCCGATGCAGGGGATGCCGATCCGCTGGGTGATGATGCCGGCCAGCCGATCGGGCACCGCCTCCAAGATCAGGGCGAAGGCCCCGGCTTGTTCCAACGCCTGGGCGTCCCGCAGCACCTGTTTGGCCGCCTGGACGCTCTTGCCCTGGACCCGGAAGCCGCCGAGCTTGGAGATGGTCTGGGGGGTGAGGCCGATGTGCCCCATGACCGGAACGCCGGCGTCCACGATGGCCCGGACAGTGGGGGCGACCTCCTCGCCGCCTTCCAGCTTGATCACGTCCATACCGCCCTCTTTGAGGAAGCGGCCGGCGTTGGCTACCGCCTGCCGGGGCTCCACCTGGTACGACATGAACGGCATGTCGCCCACCAGAAGGGGGTTCTTGGCGCCCCGGGCCACCGCCTTGCAGTGGTGCAGCATCTCGTCCATGGTCACCGACACGGTGTTGGGGTGCCCCAGCACCACCATGGCCAGCGAGTCGCCCACCAGGATGATGTCGATCCCGGCCTGGTCCACCAGCAGGGCGGTGGGGTAGTCGTAGGCGGTGAGCATGGTGATCTGTTCGTGGCGGGTCTTCTTCTCTTGCAGGTCGACGATGGTGACCTTCTTGCGTTCCATGGCTGATCCTCCGCTGATGGATGGGTGGCTGAGCCTCCTGCCGGCTCAGGAGTCGACTTCTGGGCCCAGGGCGGCAGAGATCCGCTCGCCCACGGTGAGGATGTGGTTGGTGAGCAACGCTGCGGCCTCGTCGGGGGCGCCCCGGCGGATGGCGTCTACCACCTCGGTGTGGTAGATCACCACCTGCTGCGGCGGCAGCCAGTCCTGCGCCGTAAGGGCCACCAGCATCCGCACCTGGGCGTACATCCCCTGCCAAGCTTCCAATAGGCGTCTGTGCTGGGCGGCTTCACAGATGGTCTGGTGGAAGAGCATGTCTAGCTCCGAGAGGCGCTGGAGGTCATCGGCGGCCGCGGCTTCGTTCATCTGGGCCAGCAGTCTCTCCAGCGCCAGCACCACAGCCGGATCGGGCTTGCGGGCCACCAGGCGCACCGCCAGGCCCTCCAGGCAGGCCCGCAGGGTGTAGACTTCCCACATGCTTTGGGCTGAGAGCTCGGTGACGTACATGCCGCGGTGCGCTTGACCCTCCACCAAGCCTTCCGTCTCCAGTTGGCGCAAGGCCTCGCGCACCGGGGCGCGGCTGATCCCCAGGCGCAGAGCGAGGTCCTTCTCGACCAAGCGCTGGCCCGGCTTCAGCTCTCCGGCGGTGATGGCGGAACGGATGGCGACGTAGGCGGCTTCACGCAAGGACTTGTGGGGCAGTTCCGTGAGACTAGCTTCCTCAACCATGCGTGCCTCTCTTGGCCCCCGGCGGGACGGTTGAGCGGATGTCGACAACAGCCCACCACGGCATGTTGTCTAATGTCGACACTAGTGTATCACAACTTGGGCCCAATGTCAACGGCTTGACACAGCGGCTGGGATATGGTATACTGTCTACAGCCTCGAGCCACAATGGTCACAGTCGATGGATGTAGGAGTCGTACCGTGGCAGGCCTGCGGAGCGAGCGACAATCAGAGCGCCAGCGCGGTGCCTTTCGCCACCAGGGGGCGTGGGGGTGCCTGTCCTGGGCAGCGCAAGACGGAAGCCCAAGGCGGCCTGAGCCGGGAATGCACGGCTCAGGCCGCCTCTCGTTTGCGCTGCCGGCGCCCGGGTCTGCCGACGCGCCTTTTTGAGGGTGGGGTGAGATGATGTATAATGCGATCACCGACGTCACAGGCATCAGAGTGGGGCACTACACCGATCTGGAAGCGGCCACCGGCTGCACGGTGATCCTGTGCGAGGGGGGCGCGGTGGGCGGGGTGGACACCCGCGGTTCGGCCCCCGGCACCCGC
>JAAYZY010000138.1 GCA_012514615.1 Chloroflexota bacterium
GATCAACCTGGCCAGCGGCGAGTATGCCGATGTGAGCAAGCGGCCGCGGCTGACGGTATGGTATCGGGTGGCGACGCCGACGCCGACGTTGACGCCGACGCGGACATCCACGCCCACCCTGACCCCGACCCCCACAGCCACGGCGACGGCTACCCCCAAGGCTACGGCCACGGCCAGCCCCACCCCGACGCCCACAGCGACGCCGCCCATCACCTGCGCCGACTTCGAAGCCGAGAGCGGCTTCATGGTGGTGCCCATGACCGTGGGCGAACACCCCGGCGCATCCGGCGGCCAGTACGTCTACTCCACGGTGGATTACGGCGGCGCGGTGACGGTGACCTTCTCCCTGGAGGAAGCCGGCCACTGGATGGTGGAAGGGCGCGTTTGGGGGCCAGACTACGAAAGCGATTCGTTCTACGCCAGCATGGATGGTGGGCCGGATGCCCTGTGGGACATCCCCATCACCACCTATTGGGCCTGCCACATGGTGCGGGACCGCCTGAGCAGCCCCGACCCCCTGGTCTACCCCTTGGAGGCCGGCGAGCACCAGTTCACCGTGCGAGGCCGTGAGGCCGGGGCGCGGCTGGACGCCTTCCGTCTGGCGCCGGCTGCGTCGCCTACGCCCACGACGACGCCCACCGCCACTGCCACAGCCGAGCCGGCGCCAGACCTCTCCGGCTCCACCAAGGCGGCCGACAAGACGATGGTGGACTACTTCCAAGGCGTTGCCTACACAGTGACGCTGCGCAACAGCGGCTTGCCGGGCTACATCTGGATGACCGACACGGTGCCGGCTCTGCTCACCTACGTGCCCGGCAGCGCCACAGCCGGCGCCGCCTACGACGCGGACCTCAACGCCGTGCTGTGGCAGGGCGTACTGGGCACCGACGAAGCGGTGGAGGTTGCCTTCGTCACCGCCGGCCCCATGCCGCCGCTGGCCCACGATACCGCCATCGTCAACACGGCGATCATCCACGACGGCGTCCACCTGCCCCTGGAGCGGTCGGTGACGGTGTTGGCCAACCCCTGGCCCACGCCTACCCCCACAGCGTCGCCCACCGCATCGCCGGTGCCGAACCTGTCCGGCTCCACGAAGGTGGCCGACAAGGCGCTGGTGGACTACTTCCAGGGCGTCGCCTACACCGTGACGCTGCAGAACAGCGGCGACCCGGCCCACGTCTGGATGACCGACACGGTGCCGGCGCTGCTGGCCTACGTGCCCGGCAGCGCCACGGGCGGGGCCACTTACGACGCGGACCTCAACGCTGTGCTGTGGAACGGCTGGATCGGCCGCGGGGAGTCGACGCAGGTGACGTTCGGAACCAGCGGGCCTGTGCCGGTGGTGCCCCACGACACCATGATCGCCAACACAGTGCTCATCGACGACGGGGTGCATCCGCCCTTCGAGCGGGTGGCGCTGGTGAAGGCCAACCCCTGGCCCACGCCCACCGTCACCGCCACCTCCAGCCCGTCGGCCACCCCCACCGCCACGGCCACCGCCGGGCCTTCGCCCACGGCCACCGCCACGCCCTACTCTGTGGGGGTGACCACCTCGCTGACGCCCGGCGTGGCCCTGGGGCTGGGCCAGCCCATCACCCTCACCTTCGCCGCGACCATGGACCGCGATTCGCTGGCCCTGCACTTCGACCCGCCGGTGCCCTTCCAGGTGCGCTGGGAAGGGCCGCGCCTGGCCAGCGGGAACCGCCAGGGCGTCGAGTCGGCGGTCATCGTCCACGACCCGTTCCGACCGGCGGCGCTCTACCGGCTCGTCCTGGAAGACGGTTGGAGCTCAGACGGCGGCCGGGTGACCCCGCAATCGTGGCTCTTCTTCACGGAAGAGTCGTTCTTGGCCCTGCCGCTGATCTTGACCCAGGCGGGGCCCTAACGCCCCGGCCGCGCCCATCCCGCAGAGACGCCCCCGGGCCCGCGCCGGGGGCGTCTCCATGCCCGTTGCCTGGGGCTGCGAGTTGCGCGATCATGCGGCCACCGAGGATGCACGGAAGTCGATTCGGCCAGGCTGCCCTAGCAAGCAGGGCATGGAAACGACAAGGAGGCGTTTCCCCTCCCCCTTGGTGGCTTGACGGCAGCGTGGGTTTGCTTTATGATCACGCGGTAGAAGAGAACGCCTCGCCCCAGCGGGGACGAGGGGAGCAAACCCATGGAACAAGAGCGCATCCGCAACTTCTGTATCATCGCCCACATCGACCACGGCAAGTCCACCCTGGCTGACCGCCTGCTGGAGCAGACCGGCACCGTCTCGGCCCGGGAGATGCAGGAGCAGTACCTGGACGGCATGGACTTGGAGCGGGAGAAGGGCGTGACCATCAAGGCCTCGGCCGTGTGCATGCACTACACGGCCAGCGACGGCCAGACCTACGAGCTGAACCTCATCGACACGCCCGGCCACGTAGACTTCTCCTGCGAGGTCTCCCGCAGCCTGTCGGCCTGCGAGGGGGCCATCCTGGTGGTGGACGCCTCCCAGGGCATCGAGGCCCAGACCCTGGCCAACCTCTACCTGGCCCTGGACCTGGACCTGGCGCTCTTGGCGGTGGTGAACAAGATCGACCTGCCCTCGGCCGAGCCGGACGAGGTGGCCCAAGAGATCGAAGAACTGGTAGGCATCGACGCCCGCCAGGTGATCCGCGCCTCGGCCAAAGAAGGGCGCGGCGTCGCCGAGATCCTGGAGCAGGTGGTGAAACGGCTGCCGCCGCCCAAGGGCCAGGCCGACGCCCCCCTGCGGGCGCTGATCTTCGATTCCCACTACGACGCCTACAAGGGTGTCATCGCCTACGTGCGGGTGGTGGATGGGGTCATCGAGAAGGGGCGCAACCTGTTGCTCATGGCCCACAACCAGGTGGTGGAGCCGCTGGAGATCGGCGTCTTTGCCCCGGGGCTGAAGCCCACCGGTCGGCTGTCGGCCGGCGAGGTGGGCTACGTGGCCACCGGGCTGAAGACGGTGCGGGACCTTTCGGTGGGCGACACCTTCACCTTGGCCGAGCAGCCAGCCGCCCAGCCGCTGCCCGGCTACCGCCCGGCCAAGCCCATGGTCTTCGCCGGCATCTACCCGTCGGAGGGCGAGGACTACACCCTGCTGCGGGAAGCGCTGGAGCGACTGCAGCTCAACGACGCCTCCCTCACCTACGAGCCGGAGAGCTCCCAGGCCCTGGGATTCGGCTTCCGCTGCGGCTTCTTGGGCCTCTTCCACATGGAGATCATCCAAGAGCGGCTGGAACGGGAGTACGACTTGGATATTGTCTTCACTTCCCCCAGCGTGGAGTACCAGGTGCTTCTGCGGGACGGCTCGGTACTCACCATCGATAGCCCGGCTGCCCTGCCTTCCGAAGAGCAGATCGAGAGCATCGAAGAGCCTTGGATGCGCATCACCATCTTCACCCCCAAAGACTACATCGGCCCCATCATGGACCTGGTGACCAGCCGCCGCGGTGAATACGAGAAGATGGAGTACCTGGACACGCGGCGCGTCTTGCTTTCCTACCAGATCCCGCTTTCCGAGATCATCGTGGACTTCTACGACCAGCTTAAGTCGCGCACCCGCGGCTACGCCTCGCTGGACTACGATCTGTCGGGCTACCGCCCCAGCGACTTGGTGCGCTTGGATGTGCTGGTGAACCAGCAGGGGGTGGACGCCCTGTCCATCATCGTGCATCGCGGCGACGCCTACCACAAGGGCCAGCAGTTGGTCAGCAAGATGAAACGGGTCATCCCCCGCCAGCTCTTTGACGTGCCGATTCAGGCGGCGGTGGGCAAGCGGGTCATCTCTCGGGCCAACGTCAAGGCGGTGCGCAAGGATGTGCTGGCCAAGTGCTACGGCGGCGACATCACCCGTAAGCGCAAGCTGCTGGAGAAGCAGAAGGCCGGCAAGCGCCGCATGAAGAAGATCGGCAACGTGGAGATCCCGCAAGATGCCTTCATGGCGGTGCTGCGTCTGGAAGAAGACTGACACGGTGAGGCTTTCCCCATCCCGCGCTTGGCGCTCTGTGGTCGACCGCTTTCCCCCAGCGCTGTGGCTGGCGTTGGCCATCGCTTTGTGCTTCCACAGCAGCATGAACATCCTCACCGCGCCCTTGCCGCTCTACGTGACGCACCTGGGCGGCGGGGCCACCGAGGTGGGCCTGGCGGCTGGCTTGCTGGCCGGCTTTGCCCTGCTCATGCGCCTGCCGGTGGGCTGGATGGCCGATGGCTTGCCCCGCTGGTGGCTGCTGTTCTTGGGCTGCATGGTCTTCTTGGCCACGTCGTTTGGCCTTACCCTGGTGGCCACGGTGCCGGCGGTGCTGGCCCTGCGCACCTTGCAGGGCTTGGGCCTCTCCGCCTTCAGCACCGGCTACTCTGCCCTGGCAGCCGACCTGGCCCGCCCTGGCCGCAACGGCGAGGCGCTAGGCCTGGCCGGGATCGCCGCGCCGTTTGCCATGCTCTACGCGCCCGCCCTGGGCGAGGCGGCGCGGTTGCAGATGGGCTTTCGGCCGGCCTTCCTCCTGGCAGCGCTGGCGGCCTTGGCTGGCCTGGTGCTGCTGCTGTGGCTGCCGCGGCGGTCCGGCCACGCCCCGCAGCCGCTGCGGCAGCCTGCATCCCACGGCCAGCCCCAGGGGCGGGTGCGGCCCAGCATCATCCTGGCCCTGGCCCTGTCCGGCGCCATCTACGCCGTCCAGTGGGGGTTCATGCCCACCTTCGCGGTGGAGCGCAACCAGCTCACCGCCGGGCCGTTCTTCAGCGCCATGGCTCTGGCCACCGTGGGCGCCCGCCTGGGCATGGGCTCGCTTTCGGACCGTCTGGGCCGCCGCCTGGTGATGATCCCTGGCCTGGCCCTGCAGGCGTTCTCGTTGTGGGTGTTGGCTGCCATGACCAACTGGTGGTGGATGATCGCCGCCGGGATGGCTGCAGGCTTGGGCATGGGCGCGGCCCGAGCCGCTCTGGAAGGAGCCATTGTGGACGATGCCCATGCCGCCGCCCGCGGCCGGGCCTTCAACCTGGCCTGGGTGGGCTACGATGTGGGGATCACTGCCGGGGCCATGGCCGTGGGGCCTGTGGCCGACGCCCTGGGCTACGGCGCCATGTTCGGCGTGGCCGGCGGCGTCAGCTTTCTGTTGGTGGGCTTGTTCATCCTCGCCACAGGCGACTAACCCTCGCTGCTGCGCAACCCAACGCCCTGCTTTCCGTCTATTCTTTCGCACAGGCTGCGTCGCTTCCCAGTCCAGCGTGGCCTGCCAGGAGTCTCCTTGCCCATGAACCGACGCTACCTGCTCACCTGCCGCCGCGGTGCGGCCTTCTGCCTGGCGCTTTTCCTGCTGGCCGTGTTGCCGGCGGGGGCCGGCGCGCCCCCGGCCGGCCAGTCTCGCCCCTTTGCCCCCCAACCGGGCATCTACGCCTTCTGGGATACGGCCCACCTAGACCCGTCCGACTACCCCATCGTGGGGGGCAACATCATCTACACCTGGGAAGGGCTCGAGCCACAGCCGGGGCAGGTGGTCGTCGCCGGGCCGCAGAGTTGGCTGGCGCAAGAGGCCGCTCTGGGCAAGGCCGGCGGCATCGGCATCGCCACCTACCAGGGCATCGCCGCCGGCGGCGATGTGACGCCATCCTGGGTCTACCGCGAAGCGCCGGAGGCCCAGGTGCTCTGCGAGATGCGCCCGGATATCGTCTGGAGCATCCCTCGCTACTGGAGCGAGGAGTACCTGACCCGTTACGAACGATTCGTGCGCACCCTGGGCGCGGCCTTGGACGGCGACCCGCGCTTGGCCTGGGTGGAGATCGGCGTGGGGATGTACGGCGAGACGGTCCCGGCCGAGCCCGAGTTCCGCGCCTGCCTGGAGGCCAACGGGCTGACCAGCGAGGTCTGGATCGAGACGGTGAAGCGCATGACCCTGATCTACCGCCAAGCGTTTCCCCGCACCGCCCTCATGCTGCAGATGGCCCCCTACTTCAGGTCCGAGTCGGAGCGGCGTGTCTTTACCGATTACGCCGCCTCCCTGGGCGTGGGCCTGAAGCACAACGGCTTGCGGGCCGATTCGGAGTCGCAGGTCTACGACGACCCAACCAAGACGCTCTACGGCGCTGGCCAGTATGACCCCCAGCGCACCCATGGCAGCCGCGTGCCGGTGGCTTGGGAGACCTACGACACCATGCTCAACAGCCAGGCCAACACCCTCTGGGGAGTGCTCAACGCCTTGGACAAGCACGCTGACTACATCGTGATGAACCAGGCGCTGCTTTCGGACCCGGCGCGCCGGCCCTACCTGGAGCTTGCCAACCGCTACCTGGGCCGCACGCCGGCCGATACTCCCAGCGTCTGGGTGGCCCTACGGGAGCCGCTGCCCCAGCACGTCTGGTACCCCCAGCGGGGCAACTTCACCTTCTGGCTCTACCAAGACGACACCGTGCCCGGGGGGCGCAGCGTGCCCCTGTGGAACGTGGACGATTCGCCTCAAGGCCGCTACGCCCGCCGCAGCGACTGCGCTGCCGGCCAGTGCCTGCTGGCCTTTGACGTGGATGATCAGTACCTCTGGGGCGGGCGCAACGCCGTCACGGTGACGGTGACTTACTGGGATGGCGGCGTGGGCCTCTGGGAGCTGCAGTACGACGCTGTGGACAACCCCTACCAGTCGGCCGGCGTGGTGCAGAAGGGCAACAGCCAGACTTGGCGGACCCACACCTTCACCCTCCCCGACGCCCATTTCGCCAACCGCCAGAGCGGCGGCGCCGTTCGCTCGGGCACCGACTTCCGCATCCTGGCCCGGGATGACGACGACGCCTTCCATCTGGTGGATGTGGCTCGCGGCGTGGCCGCAGATGCCCCCCAGCGATACCATCTCTCGCTGCAGGGTGGGGTGCAGGGTTACGGCGGCGCGTCCGATACCACCCTGGCCGCGGCGCAGCCGTTCAACAACTTCGGCGGGGATGAGGCTCTGGCCCTGCAGAGCGGCGAGGCCAGCAACGTTCTCCTGCGCTTTCACCTCGCGCCCTTGCCGGCCGGCGCCTCGGTGCTCACCGCGACGTTGGAGCTCACCGCGCTTGCGCAGAGCAGCAGTGCGCCCCTGGCCCTGGAGGCCTACGGCTTGCTGCGGCACTGGGAGGAGGAGGAAGCCTCGTGGCGCTTCTCCTTCGGCGGTGTGCCCTGGGCCTCTGCCGGGGCGCGCTCGGCTGGGGTGGACCGCCGCGCCGACTTCGCCAGCCAGAGCCGCTTCGTGGCTGATGGGCAGCCCACCGCGGTGGATGTGACCCACCTGGCGCGGGCCTGGCTGGCCCAGCCGTCGGCCAACCACGGCCTGCTGCTGCGCATCGTCAGCCCCACCTTCACCGAGTTGCGCCTGGCCAGCGCCGAGGCCGCCGACCCGGCCCAGAGGCCCCGCCTGGTGCTGCACTACGCCCAGCCGGCCGGCGCTGCCACACCTTCGCCCACGCCCACCGTCACGCCAGGCAGCCCCACGCCTACGCCGACCGCCAGCGCGACCCCCACGGCGGCGACGCCCACCCCAACCTATGCCGTTACCGAGCTGGTCTACCAGCAGGGGCGAGGGGGCTACCGCGGCGCCCGCGATACCACCCTCAGCGCTTGGGAGCCCGACAGCAACACCCACGGGGCCCCGGCCCTCAGCCTGCGCACCGACGGCGCCGGCGACGTCCGCTCGGCGTTGCTGCATTTCGACCTGGGGGACATCCCCCAGCACGCCCAGGTGACCCAGGCAACCCTGACGGTCTACGCCAACGCGCAGAGCAACCGCAACTGGCTTTGGGTGCTTGCCTACCAGGTGCTGCGCCCCTGGGAGGCAAGCCAGGCCACCTGGAACCGCGCCCAAGCGGGGAGCGCCTGGGCCGGCCCGGGCTGCAGCGGCGTGGGGTGGGACCGCGCCCGCTACCAGAGCGGCCAGGCCTACCTGTTCGCGCCCGGCCGCTCCCACGCCCTGAACATCACGGCGCTGGTGCAGGGGTGGGTCGCCCAGCCCCACACGAACCAGGGACTGTTGTTGCGCGCCTACAGCAGCGGGTCGGTGCAGTACGACTTGGCCAGCAGCGAAGCCGACGATCTCAACCAGCGGCCCCGCTTGCTGGTGCAGTACCGCATCGTGCCCACGCCCACGCCCACCTGGACCGGCACCCCACCCACTGCCACACCCACCGCCACACCCACGGCCACGGCGAGCGCCACGGCCACGCCTACCGCCACACCCACGGCCACACCCAGCCCAACGGCGAGCGCTACAGCCAGCCCCACGCCCACGGTCACAGCCACGGCCACGGCCCCCTGGGTGATGGCGCGCCGTCTGCGCCTGCCCCTGCTGAGCCAGGGCTGGCTTGGGCTACCCACCCCCACGCCCACCGTGCCGCCGCCCACGGCCACGCCCACCCCCACGCCCACCGCCACCGTGCGCCCACCGCGCCTGCTCACCAGCCGCTACGTCGCCGACCTGGAGATCGACGGCGACCTGAGCGACTGGCCGACCGCGCCCTCTGTGCTGTTGGACGCCCAGACCGCCAGCGCCCTGCTGGGGCTGCCCCCTGACGGCGACGATCTGCACGGCTTGGTGCGCAGCGCCTGGAACGAGACTTTCGTCTACTTCGCCTTCCAGGTGGTGGATGAGGCGATAGTTGCCGATAGCCGCGCCCTGGAGCACGACGACGGCGTGGACCTGGGCTTGGACGGCCTGGGCAATGGGCTGCCCGGCGGGGCCGACGACCACCAGCTGCGTCTGGCAGCGGACGGACGCCTGCTGGACGGCGTTTCGTCGGCCCCGTGGTTGGCGTCTGCAGTCGCGCCGGCGCCCGGCGGCTACCAGGTGGAACTAGCCGTGCCGGCGGGGCAGTTGGGCCGCCAGGCGCTGGCCATGGGGGAGGCCCTGCGCTTCAACGTTGCCCTGAGGGATGACGACGACGGCGATCTCCTCGACCACCTGCTCATCTGGGAAGGCGACTGCACCGACTGCTCTTCGCCGGCCTACGGCTATCTTTGGCTCTCGCCCTAAAGGCCCACAGCCCGGCCACCTGGCCAGGGTAGACCCCCACCACACGGTCAGCCGAGAGACTCCCCAGGTGCCCGATGCGCCTGGGGAGTTGCTGTCGTATACTGGGGGCAGATTGCAGCGAGAGGCTACCGCCCACGGAGGTGGACAGGCCGAGATGGCAGGAGGAGAAGACAATGAAAGGACGACGGATGCTCGTTCTTAGCGTGTTGACGGTTCTGGCACTGGCTAGCGGCTGCTGCACGTTGCCTTCGGCTGTGCAGGAGGCCACACAGACGGTGCGTGGATCCGGCGAAGTGGTCACCGAGACGCGGTCGGTCAGCGGCTTCAGCCGCGTCGACGTGAGCAGCCTCTACGACCTGACCATTGTCGTCGGTGACCGCGAAGACCTGACAGTGGAAGCGGAAGATAACATGATGCGGTACGTCCAGAGCCAGGTGCGCGGCGGCACCTTGAGGCTGGGCCTGGAGGGCAACCCGGCGCGCATCTCATTCCAGCCCACCAAGCGCATCCGCTACACGCTGACTGTGCGTTCCCTGGCAGGCCTGACCACGTCGGGGATCGGCCGGGTGCAGATCGACGATCTGGAGACGGAGCGTCTGCGCCTCACCCTCAGCGGCGACACCACCGTGATCATCGACCGCCTGAGCGCGGACGACCTGCAGGTGAACAGCAGCGGCGTCAGCCGGGTGACCATCGGCGAGGGGAGCGTCGGGACGCAGGATCTGGAGGTCAGCGGGGCCAGCATCTACGAGGCTGGCGATGTGGAGAGCCAGCGGGCGCGGGTGGAGATCAGCGGCGCGGGCAAGGCGGTCGTCTGGGTGACCGACACGCTGGATGCCGAGACGTCTGGCATCGGCGCTGTGCAGTACTACGGCTCTCCCCAATTGCGGGCGGAGACCAGCGGTGGAGGCAAGGTGCGCAGGCTGGGCGGTCGGGGCTAGCCAAGCCTCTTCCCAGCTTATGGAAGCGTGCGAGGACGCGCTGCTTCGTGGCTGCTCACCTCGCACTCCCTTGGTGCGTACCCTTCCTTCGCTTTCTGACACTCTCTGAGGAGGCGCGACAATGCCCTCGAAACAGTTGACCACCTTCGCCTTGCTGTTGGCGCTCTACATCGCTGCCGCTGTGGTCTACGCCCTGATCCCGGGCGGCATGGCGGCGGCGCAGGCGCTATCCCCGGCCGCCGTTCCGCCCGACATCCCCATGTGGCAGTTGGCCTTGGCCAACGCTGGGTTGATCCTGGTGGCGTATGGGGCGCTGGGGCTCGCTGGCCTGTACCTGGCGCGCCGGGCCGGCCTGCCGGGCATCTACCGACCTGAAGGCGGGCGGGGCAGTTGGCTCACCGGTCCGCTGGCCTGGGGGGTGGCCGTGGGCGTGGTGTTGGTGGCGTTGGACTGGGCGGCCCGCTCGGCCGGGTATCAGGCGTTTGTCCACCCGCCGTTCCCGGCGTCGCTGCTGGCCTCCCTAACGGCAGGCATCGGCGAGGAGATCCTGTTTCGCCTGTTCGTCATGAGCCTGTGGGTGTCCGTCCTGCGCTGGCTGCTTGCGGGCCGACAGACCAGCCCCCTGGTGCTCTGGCTGGCCAACGGCCTTGCCGCGCTGGCCTTTTCCGCTGGCCACCTGGGAACGGCGATGGTCTTGAGCGGCGCGGCTACACCGGCGCAGTTGCCGCCGGTGATGCTGGCGGAGATTCTAGTGCTGAACGGTGGGCTGGGTTTGGTGGCAGGGCGCGCCTTTGCCCGAGATGGCTTGGTGGCCGCGGCCGGCATCCACTTCTGGGCCGACGTGGTCTGGCACGTGATCTACGGGTTGCTGGGGTAGCCGGGCGGACCGAGAGCCTCAGCCTGAGCACAGGCCAAGGAGACGTGCGACAATGCAGACCAAACCGATGTGGCTCCGCACTGCGCTTCCGCTTCTGCTGGTGCTGGCGGCAGCGTTCTGGTGGCTCAACGTCCAGTTGGCTCACAGCCGCAGCGAGCATCAGGTGCAGATGAGCACTATCACCTCTGGGCTGGAGGGGAAAGGTCCCCTGCCGCTTCAGGGCCCGCTGACGATCCACATGCCGGGGCAAGGCGGCCTGTCCCAGACCATCCGCCGGGGGCTGGCCGCAGCGCTGGGGGACGGTCCATTCTTCACCCAGGCGAACCTGTCCGATGATGGCGCCTCCCCGCCTGGCCAACCGCTGCTGCTGGTACGGGTTCAGGCGCGCCGGGGTTTGTGGACCCCCTTCTTCGCCCGCGCGACGCTGCAGGTGCAGTTCGCCTACGGGTCGGATGGCCAGGCTTGGTGGCCCGAGGAGGCTCCCCACGTGGTGAACAGCACTGGCCAGCCCCAGGCCCACGTGCACGGCGAGCTGACCACGACCGACGTCAGTTGGGGGCTACTGCCCCGGGCGGCCTACGATCGGCATCTGGGGCGCCAGGCGGCCGCCCGGCTGGCCGGGCAGTTGGAGCAAGCGCTGGGGAAGCCGTTGGGCTACTGACCTGGGGTCTGCCGGGAGGGTTGAGGAGGGGAGCATGGCTGAATCCCACTTCACCGATTGGCTGTTGCAGGCGCGTACACTTTCCATCCGTTACCTGACGCTGCGCTGGCTGTTGGGCCAGGAGGAATGCGACCCGGCCGTGGCCGCAGCGCGCCAGGCCATGCTCACCACGGGGCCGATCCCGGCCATCCTGGCCGAGCAGGCTGCTGATGGCCGTTGGGCGGCGGAGCGCACCTTCTACACGCCGAAGTACACCAGCTCTCACTGGAGCCTCACCTTGCTGGCGGAGCTGGCCCTGCCTGCGGAAGACCTGAGGCTGCGGCGCGGCGCGGCCCACGTGCTACAGGCCACCGCCCGCGAGCTGCGCCACGCCCAGGCAGCGGCAGAGGCGC
>JAAYZY010000139.1 GCA_012514615.1 Chloroflexota bacterium
ACCGCCTGGGCCACCTCGTAGAAGTGCTGGTACACCCCCTTGTCGGAGGGGTGGAGGAAGTAGGGCGTGACCACCAGGCAGGCTGCCGCCCCGGCCGCTTGGGCGTGGCGGGCCATGGCCACCGCCTCCCGGGTGGAGGGCGCGCCAGTGCCGGCGATGACCGGCCGCCGCCCCCGCACCTCGTCCACCACGATCTCCAGCACCCGCTGCCGCTCCTCCACCGTCAGGGAGGTGAACTCGCCGGTGGTGCCGTTGGGCACCAGGCCGTCCACGTGGGGCAGCACGGAACGCACCAGCCGCCGCAGGGCAAACTCGTCGATCTCTTCGTTCTTGTCGAAGGGCGTCACCAGCGCCGGGCTGACCCCGCGCGGGCGAAAGCCCCGATGTTCCAGACTCATGGCGTGCACCTCACTCTTCGCACCTGGGCTGGGGCCGGAGCGCCGACCTGGGCATCCCCGGCCCGGCGAGCGAGCCTAAGGCCGGGGGATGGCCAGGTCGGCCGGCCCCTGGGCCGAGAGCGTGGCCTGGGGGAAGTTCTCTTGGATGATCTCGTGGATGATCTGGCAGTACTTCACCTTCTCCCGAGCCCAGTCGGCCAGCATGGCTGGGCTCACCCACGGCTTGTAGAGCGCGCCAGGGCCGGCGGCGCAGGCCGGGCCCGGTTCCATCTTGAAGTAGCAGGGCGCGCACAGGCGGGTCATCTCCGCCGCGTCGTAGAAGCGGTTGTAGCCGCCGAACGACTCTGTGATGTAGATGTGCAGGTCCAGCGGCAGGTCGCAGCCCTGGCGGATGGAGGCCAGTTGGGCCAGGTTCATGTCGGCCACCGGGTTGAAGGTGCCGGCGCCCAGCCCTTGCAGCAGCCGCCCGCCGGCGGCCGAGCCGTGCCCGGCATAGATGCTCACCTTGAAGACGACGTCCTTGGGGATGTCGCCGTTGGCCTTCATCTGGTTCAGCAGCCACAGGAGGCCCTCGTCGATGACCAGGAAGCCGCGGAAGCCCAGGTCGATGCCGCGCATGATGTCGGCAACCACCTGGCGCAACTGGTCGGAGCCGCGGAAGCGCAGGCCCGAGAGCGCGCCCTCTGGCGTGGCCACCTGACGGCCGGTATCCCAAGCCGAGCGGGGCCCGGGCGTGAGGATCACTTCCAGCTTGGCTTCGGCCGCCAGCTTGGCGAAGGCGCGCAGCTCGGCCTTGTCCAGCAGGGTGGCCCCCATGACCACCGAGATGACCCGGTGGATCGGCGCCTTGCGCTTGTCCATCTCGTCGATGAGGGCTTCCAGCACGTTGGGGCGCTCCACGCCGGAGATCTCCATGCGGTACCAGGCCCCATCGGGGAAGCGCTTGTCGCTGGTAGGCAGGTCCCAGGCGTCGCGGCCAGGGATGCCGGCGCGCCGCAGGGCGGCAGAAACCTTGTCCATCTCCATCGATGTCCCTCCTAAAGTTGGTGGTCGCCTGATCTGGGCTGGGAGGTCCCTTATCCCACCCGCTCAACCTTGAAGATGACCGGCCGCAAGCCGTCGGTGCAGCAGGTGATCATGGTGCCGGGGTGCTTCATCCAGTTGTGGGCGCCGCCGGCGAAGATGGTGGCCACGTCTCGCTGGATGTCGGCCCAGGCCCAAGAGCAGAACGACTCGGGCTTGTTCATGCGGTCCAGCAGGAACTCGTCGCCTTCGGCGAAACGCTCGCAGACCAGACCGATGTTGTGACCGTACTCGGCGTTCAGTTCGGGGTTGGAGGTGCGCTTCAGCACCGTGATCTTGACCTGCGTCATAGGGTCGACCTCCCTCTTGGTCCAGCGCAGCGCGCCCGGCTGCCGGCAGCGTGGGGGACGCACCGCCTGGGGGTTGCCCCGATTATACCATACTGGCCAGCCGGCGTCACGGCGCAACCGGGCCAGGCCAGGGGGGAAGATGCTCCGCGGGGCCGCCCTGGCTTGACACCCCCACCCCCGACCAGCGTAATGCCGCTCGCATCTCACAAACCGCAGACCGCAGTCCTCAAGGCGGAGCCCCCAGGGTGGGGTGGCCCCACCACAGGCCCCATCGGCAATGGACAGATCCCACACTGCCGCCAGGCGGCGGCACTCCAACCGCACATCCGCATCGCCCCAGCGGGCCAACCGAATCTCGTGTGGCTTCAACCGCATAGGGCAATGGCGCCCACCGATCCTGCTGACGCCGCGTACGGACAGCGTCCTGTCTTGCGCTCCTTAACAACCACATGAGGAGGGAAGGATGAACCCCGAAGCGATTCTGGCTCAGACGCAACCCCGACACCAGCTGTTCACTGTGCGCCCCCTGGAAGACCGCCTGGCCCTTCTGTCGGACTCCCTGGACATCTCCCACAAGACGCTCTACCGGCTCAACCATCGCTACGACTCACTGATGGCTGCCAGCCGCTTGCCGGTGCAGCTCTTGGAATCTGCCCCGCCGGAGCAGGTGGAGAAGCTGGTGGCCTTCTACCGCATGCTGCGCATCATGGCGGTGCCCGAGCAGATCCCGCTGCCTTCCTACTACCTGGCCATTCTGGGCGGCATCGGCGGCTCCTACAGCTTCGAAGAGGACGAGTCGCTGCTGGCGGTGAGCTCCAAGGCGAGCAACTGCTGTACGTCACTGAGGTGGGCAAGGGCGACCCGTACCGAGTCCAGGCTCCCTCGTACCAGGTCTTTCGCAGCGCCGTGCGCCTCAAGGCGAACGCCGCCCTGGTCATCCGCAATCGCCCCAACGGGGACCCAACCCCTTCGCCGGAAGACCTGGCCGTCCTGGACAACCTGCTCCAAGCCGCCACGTTCTTGGGCATACGCCTGTTGGATTCCGTCATCTTCTCGCCCACGTGCTGGTACTCGCGGGCCGTCGATGTGCGGGACCCCGACCTGTTCAGCCTGGTGCTCACCGACGAGGTGACCTCGCCCTATCTGGAGATGCCCCTCGGGGAAGACGAAGCCACCCTCTACCCGCGGGAGGAGGAGCAAGCAGCCACCGCGAAGGGGGAGGAGGCTAGCCTGCCGGCGGCAGAGGCGGTTGGGCGCCGGCTCCAGACCTCCCAGGGCCTTGTTGGCGTGGGGAAAGCATGGTACAATGTCGCTGCGGATCGCGGCATACCGATCTGGGGTTGCGTTCCCTCGCCCTGGGCGCCCCATGTGGTGGGATGTTGTGGAGGGGTAGACCATGAAGCTCTGGCTGCGTCGCGGGCTGCTTCTGCTGGCAGTCGTTCTGGTGCTCAGCGATCTGGCCGTCTGGCTCTACTTCTACCTGACACCGCCGGCGCCGGCGTGGTTTGGCAGCCTGGTGGGGGTGGCGGCGGCGTTGGCGGTGGTGCTGGCGGCGCTGGGCGGCCTTCCCGACCTGCTGGCAGCTCCGCCAGAGGAACCTTGGGACGGCCAGGAGAAGCTCTAGCTGTCGATCGTCTGCCCATAGCTCATGTCTGACTGTCGATGATGACCCTCGCGAGCGGTGACTCGCGGGGGTTCCAGTTTGTGGGGGATGTCATGCTCCGTGATCTCATCCGCTTGCGGCTGGGCGGGCTCCTTTCGGCCGAGGCGGGCGTGAGCGCCAACGAACACCGCAATACCTACTACCTGTGCGTGGAGGTCTTCTGGTGGGGCATCGCCTTCGGCACCTACCTGAGCTACCTTTCGGTCTTCGCCGCTCGGTTGGGCGCCTCCAACTTCTGGATCGGGGTCCTCTCGTCCGGCCCGGCGCTGGTGAGCATCTTCTGGCTGGTGCCGGCGGGCCGCCTGGTGGAGCGTCAGCAGCGGCAGATGCCGATCCTCAACGTCTCCTTGGTGGCGGCGCGCCTGTTCATCTTCCTGATGCTGCTGACGCCCTGGTTGGCTCCTGCCCACCCGGGCGAGGCGCTGGCCATCATGGTTGTGCTGCAATCGTTCCCCACCGGCGTGCTCAACGTGGCCTTCACCTCCGTGCTGGCTGATGCCATCAGCCTGCCGCAGCTAGGCCGGGTGGTCAGCCAACGCACCGCCTTGGTTTGGCTGGCCAGCTCGCTGGGCACCTTGGTCAGCTTGCCGATCCTGGCCTGGCTCCCCCTACCTACGAACTACCAGATCGTCTTGGCCATCGGGTTCGTGGCGGCCATGGTGAGCGCCTACTACGTCAGTCGGGTGCAGGTGCCCGACCGGCCGCCGCAGCTGCCGGAAACGCCTCGCCGTCGGGCTGCCCTCTCGTGGGCGGCGCTGCACAGCGCCTGGCTGGAGCATCCCCAGTACAGCGGCTATGTGCTGGCAGCCTTCATCTACCATGCCGGGCTGTACATCGCTGTGCCGCTGTTCCCTATCTACTGGGTGCGGGTGCTGAACCTCTCCGACGCCTGGATCGCCTTGGTGACGGTGGCCTTTGGCCTGGCCTCCGTGGCTGCATCGTTGATCTCGGCGCCGCTCATTCGCCGCTGGGGCAACAACCGCCTGCTGGTCTACTCGGCCGTCGGCATGGGCTTCTACCCCGTGGCCACCGCCCTGGCCAAGTCGCCGCTGGACTTGGTGTGGGTGGTGCTCCTGGGCGGCTTCTTCTACGGACCGCTGAGCATCTCGCTCGTCAATCGCCTGATCGAAGTTGCGCCCGCGGCGCACCGCGCCCGCTACATCGGCTTGTACAACGCGGTGATCAACGTGGCCATCTTCGCCCTGCCCCTCGCCAGCACGGCGCTGATCCCGTTCTGGGGCATCGAGCGGTTGCTGTTTGCGGCGGGCGCGGTGCGGATGGGCGGCGGCCTGCTATTCCTTCTCTCTCGGGGCGATGTCGCCTCTACTTCCCAGTCGGTTGAGCAATGACACCATGAATCTACCTTCCCTGTCGCGCTGGGCAGGCCGAAGCGGGGACTTCTTCACCCCGGGCGCGCCCACTGACCCTACAGAAGCGGCCAACATCCGCCATCTCTGCCTGGAGATCGCCTGGTGGGGCATTGCCTTGGGCGCTTACCAGAGCTACCTCTC
>JAAYZY010000140.1 GCA_012514615.1 Chloroflexota bacterium
CAACCTTCACCCCCACCCCGACGCCGACTCCGACACCCACACCAACTCCCACGCCCACGCCTACCCCCACGCCGCAGACTGGGCGGGTGGCCGGCCTGGTCTTCGCCGACCTGAACCGGAACGGCATCTCAGATGCTGGAGAGCCGCCTTTGGCTGACGCTGGCATTCGCGTGCAAGGAGCCGACGCCACTGGCCCGGCCCATTTCACCACCACGGACGCAGACGGCCGCTACATCGTGGCCAACTTGATGCCCGGCCTATACCGCGTGCAGGAGACCGACCCGCGCTGGACCTACTCACTTTCGTCCAACACTGTGGTGGTGATGGTCAGCGCTGGGGCCACGGTGCAGGTGAACTTCGCCGACTACCCAGCCGAGCGGGTGTTGCTCCCTCTGGCTTTCCGCGAGGTACGGTGAAGGGGCGCGAGGGGCGTTGACAATGGGGTGAGCCGATGCTACAATGACGTTGTGGGCAGGCGTCGGCGCAAGTGCGGTTGGCTCCTGGGTGTAGGTGAAGGTGATGAGACCTCGGCAGCCTGTGGGGGTGGTCTTGTTGGGGGCGCTGACGGTGTTGCTGTGCCTGCCGGCCCTGGGGGATGCCCCGGGGCGGGGGGTACAAGCGCAGGCCGTTGGCGGTGTGGTGCTGCTGGAGGCCCGCGGCATCGTGGACCCGTTCATGGCTCAATACCTGGCGCGGGGCCTGGCGACAGCGGCCGAACGCCGCGCTGAGCTGGTGGTGATTGAGATGGATACCCCCGGCGGGCTCGATTCGGCCATGCGGGAGATCGTGCAGGCCATCCTCAACGCGCCGTTACCAGTGGCCGTCTACGTGGGGCCTTCAGGGGCGCGGGCCGCTTCGGCCGGTCTGTTCATCGCCATGGCGGCCCACGTAGCAGCCATGGCCCCCGGCACCAACATCGGGGCGGCGCACCCGGTGGACCTGAGCCAGCAAGAGATCAGCGCCACGGTGGAGGACAAGGTCACCAACGACGCCGTGGCCTACATCCGCTCCATCGCCGAGCAGCGCGGGCGGAACGCCGATTGGGCGGAAGAGGCGGTGCGGCAAAGCGCTTCCCTCACGGCCCAGCAGGCGGCGGAACAGGGCGTGGTAGACCTGCTGGCGTCCGACGTGAGCGACTTGTTGGCCAAGCTGCACGGGCGGGAGGTGGCGTTCGACAGCCGCACGGTGACCCTACACACCGAAGGGGCCCAGATCACCCCCGAGGGGATGACCCTGTTCGAGGGGATCGCGCACGGCTTGGTGAACCCCAACATCGCCTACCTGCTGCTCACCCTGGGTACCATCGCTCTGGTAGCCGAGCTCTACAATCCCGGCGCCATCCTCCCGGGGGTGACGGGCGTCATCTGCCTGATCCTAGCCTTCGTGGCTCTGGGCAATCTGCCGGTCAACTGGGGCGGTATCGGGCTGATCCTCTTCTCATTTGCCCTCTTTGTGCTTGACATAAAGGTGGCTGGTTTTGCCCTGAGCGTGGCTGGGGTGATCAGCTTTGTGCTGGGGTCGCTGCTGCTGTTCAGCCCCTTTGGCACGCCCACAGCGCCGGCGTTGCCGAGGGTCTACGTGAGCCCGTGGCTGGTGGGGGGCATGACCACGTTGCTGGTGGGGTTCTTAGGGCTGGTCATCACAGCGGGGGTGCGCGCCCATCGTCGGCGGTCGCTCATGGGCGCCCATCTGCTGCCGGGGAAGGTGGGTACGGCGGTGTCGGCGCTGGCACCGCACGGCGTGGTGCAGGTCCAGAGCGAGACGTGGAGCGCCACGGCGCTGGATGGCCCAGTGGACGCTGGCGACGCTGTGGAAGTGGTTGGATCAGACGGCCTGCGTTTGCAGGTGCGTCGTCACACGGAAAAACGGGGGTAGTCTGATGGCCGTGGAGGTTCTCGTCTTCCTGCTCTTCGTGTTGGTTGTGTTGGGTCCGATCCTCTACCTTTCCATCCGCGTGGTGCGCGAGTACCAGCGGCTGGTGATCTTTCGGCTGGGGCGCTGCATCGGTTTCAAGGGACCGGGGCTGGTCTTCCTGATCCCCTTTATCGACCGAGCGACCTCGGTGGACCTGCGAGAGGTCTACCTGGAGATCCCCAAGC
>JAAYZY010000141.1 GCA_012514615.1 Chloroflexota bacterium
ACCCACGCCCGCGGCACCGTCTTCCCTCCGGCCCCTGACACAGGCGAGATCCTGCAAGGGGAGCCGGCAGAGGTGGCCCGGGAGCTGTGGAACATCCTCAAGATCCAGAAGCTGGTGTGAGGGGGCTGCTGGTGGCTCCGCTTGGGAGGTAGACCATGGATTTCAGCTACTTGGACAGCCTGGTGGCAGAGGAAATGGGGCCGCTGGAGGAGGCCGGCGAAGGGTACCGCCACATCTGGGTGGTGCTTGAAGCCCGCCAAGGGGGCGTATCCCCGGCTTCACTGGCGCTTCTGGGCAAAGCCCGAGACCTGGCCGATAGCCTGGGAGTGTACCTGTACGCCATCCTGCTGGGTGAGGGCGTGGAGGCGTTGGGGCACGCGGTCATCCCCTTCGGCCCGGACAAAGTGTGGGTGGTGGATGGCCCTCATTTGACGCAGTACCGGGCGGAGCTCTACACCCACGCTCTGGCCGAGCTGGTGCGTTCCCGGAAGCCAGAGATCGTCCTCTTCGGCGCGTCGGCCATGGGTAGCGACCTGGCCCCCCGCTTGGCACAGCGGCTGGGTACTGGGCTGCTCAGCCACTGCGTCGATCTGGACCTGGACATGGCCGAGCGACAGCTGGTGGGCACCTGCCCGGTGATGGGGGGGCGCTACTTTGAGCAGAGCGTCTGCGGGGAGGCAAGACCTCAGCTGGCTACCGTGGAGCCGGGGCAGTTCGCCGTGCCGCATGTGGACCCCTACCGCAGCGGCGAGGTGGAACGAGTGGAGGTGGATTTGAGCAAAGCCGTTGTGGGGCTGGCGCCCCTGGCGGTGGAGCCGGTCGACTTCCAGCCGGCGCCGCAGACACTGGCGCAGGCCCGGGTAATTGTGGCTGGCGGCCGAGGCATGGGTTCGGCTGACCAGTTTGCCCTGTTGGAGAACCTGGCCCGAGCGTTGGGCGGCCAGGTGGCGGGTAGCCGCGGCGCCCAGGAGATGGGGTGGATCACTGAGACGCAGCAGTTGGGCGTAGTGAACCCGCCGGTGGCCCCCAAGCTCTACCTGGCCTGCGGGATCTCCGGCAGCGTGTACCACTACTTTGGGGTGCGGGACGCCGGCTTCACCGTGGCCGTCAACCAAGATCCCCAGGCAGCGATCTTCAAGGTGGCCAACGTGGGGGTGGTGGCTGACGCCTCGGCCGTGGTGCAGGAGCTCCTGAAGCTGGCTCAGGGAGAGGGTTAACCGTCCACCGGTCGCTGCGCGGGCTGTATCCAGGCAGGCAAGCACCCTCGATGCTCGCCTGCCTGTCGTTTGGCCGAAAGCGGGGATCGTGCTATACTGGGCGTAGGCTGGCCGCCATGGGGAGGCGGCGACTAGACCTCGGTGGGTGTGGGGGAACAGGATGCCGAACGCGCTGGATCTGCTAGCCGAACGTGGCTTCATCGACCAAGTCTCTGACGCGGACGGCCTGCGCCAAGCGCTGGCCGAGCCGACCGCGTGCTATGTGGGCTTCGACCCGTCGGCCGACAGCCTGCAGGTGGGCAACCTGGTGGCGATTATGGCCCTGGCCCACCTGCAGCGGCTGGGCCACCGACCCATCGTGGTGGTCGGCGGCGGCACCGGTATGGTGGGTGACCCCAGCGGCAAGACCGAGATGCGCCAACTGCTGAGCACAGAGAAGCTGCAGGCGAACCTGGAGCGAGTACGCGCTCAATTCGCCCGCTTTCTGGACCTTTCTGAGGGGCGCGCCCTGCTGGTCAACAACGCTGATTGGCTCGCCTCGCTGCAGTACTTGCCCTTCCTGCGAGAGATCGGCCGCCACTTCAGCGTGAACCGAATGCTGGCCGCTGAGACCTACCGGGTGCGCTACGAATCGCCCGACGGCCTCAACTTCTTGGAGTTCAACTACCAACTGCTGCAGGCGTACGACTTTCTGCATCTCTACCGGGCGCAGGGCTGCCGCCTGCAGATGGGTGGCAGCGATCAGTGGGGCAACATCCTGGCAGGCGTGGACTTGATCCGCCGAGTGACCGGAGGCTCGGCCTACGCCTTGGTCTGGCCGCTTATCACCACGTCGTCAGGGGTGAAGATGGGCAAGACGGCGGCCGGCGCTGTATGGCTTGCGCCAGACCGCACCACGCCCTACGACTACTACCAGTTCTGGGTCAACACCGAAGATCCGGATGTGGAGCGCTTCCTGCGGCTCTTCACCTTCTTGCCCATGGAGGAGGTTCGCCGCCTGG
>JAAYZY010000142.1 GCA_012514615.1 Chloroflexota bacterium
AGCAGGCGTTCATCCAGAAGCTGGCTCGCGCCTTCCCCAACTTCACCTTGGAGATCTCGCCGGAATCCCACGACGAGCGGGTGCGCGCCGCCTTCGGCCGCCCCTACAGCAACCAGGCGTTGGAAGACACCCTGCGCTACGCCTTGGACGCCGGCGCCCAACGCCTGGATGTCTACTTCATGATCGGCCTGCCCTTACAGACGTTCGACACGGTGATGGGTACCATCGACTACTGTGAGCATCTGCTGGAGAGCCTGACCCGCCCGGACGACCGCCGGCTCTTCCCCTTCATCTCGCCGCTGGCCCCCTTCTTGGACCCCGGCAGCGATGTCTTCGAAGACCCAGAACGCTTCGGCTACCGACTCTTCTGCCGCACCGCCGAAGAACACCGCCGCGCCCTCATCCAGCCCAGCTGGAAGTACGTCCTGAACTACGAGACGGAATGGATGGACCGGGGGCAGATCGTCGCCGCCACCTACGAGGCCGGCCTGCGCCTGAACCGGCTCAAGGCCCGCTACGGCTTGGTGGAGGCCCACCAGGCCGAGATCACCGAAGCGCGCATCCATACCGCCGTGCGCCTGGCCCGCCAGATCGACGAGATCATGGCCCTAGGCGACGCGGAGCGGCGGGAGAAGCTGCTGGCCGCCCTCAAGCCCCAGGTGGACCAGGCCAACCTCTCCACCGTGTGCGAGAAGCGGGAGCTGGAGCTGCCAGTGCCGCTGCTGCGGCTGAACCTGCCCCGGGCGGCCGGCATCGTGGCCGACGCGGTGTGGCAGAAGCTGGCGCCGCGGCGTGGCGCTCGGCCCAGCGAAGGGCCGTCGGCAGCCGGAGGAGGCTCCGAGTGAAGCGGGGGTGGGCAGTCTTCGGGCTGGTGGTGGGCGTTTGGCTCTTGGCCCTGAACAGCGGGGAACCGGTCTTCTACCGCCTGGCCTACCTGCTCACCGGGATCTTCCTCCTGTCGGCGTTCCTGGCTTGGTACAACCTGTTGGGCTTGGAGGTGACCCGCCAGCCCAGCGGCTTCCGCGCCCAGGTCGGCAAGACCATGGAAGAGCGGATCAGCATCCGCAACCGCTGGCCGCTGCGCAAGCTGTGGCTGGAGCTGCGCGACCATTCCACCCTGCCCGGCCACAGCGCCAGCCGGGTGGTGAGCAACATCGGCCCGCGCCAGAGCGAGAGCTGGTACACCCGCACCTGGTGCCAGCGGCGCGGCCGCTTCACCCTGGGGCCCATGACCCTCACCAGCAGCGACCCGTTCGGCATCTTCCACGTCCAGCAAGAGTTCCCCGATGAGCTGAGCGTGGTGGTCTACCCGGCCACGGTGGACCTGCCGGCCTTCCCCCCGCTGGTGGGCGAATACCCAGGCGGCGACGCCATGCGCCGGCGCACTCACCATGTGACCACCAACGTGGCCGGCGTGCGGGAGTATGCCCCCGGCGACAGCTTCAACCGCATCCACTGGCCCTCCACCGCGCGCACCGGCCGCCTGGTGGTCAAGGAGTTCGAGCTGGACCCCACCGCCGACATCTGGATCTTCTTGGACATGGTGCGGGGGGTACACATGAGCGCCCCGTGGAAGGAAGAGTTCTACCGCCAGCGCTACGAGCGCAGCGGCCCGGCCCTGCTGTGGGAGCGTCGGGAAGAGCTGGAGCTGCCGCCGGCCACGGAGGAGTATGCCATTGTGGTCGCGGCCTCCCTGGCCAAGCACTACCTCTACCAGGGGCGGGCGGTGGGCCTCTCGGCCTACGCCGGCACCCGGGAAGTGATCCAGGCCGACCGGGGCGACCGCCAGTTGAACAAGATCCTGGAGACGCTGGCGGTGATCCACCCGGAAGGGCGCGTGCCGCTGGCCCAGGTGCTGGCCGGCGAAGGGGCTGCCCTGGGGCGAGGCGTAGCCATCGTGACCATCACCCCCGACCCCACCACCGACTGGATCGCCGCCCTGCGGGACCTGCAGCGGCGGGGGGTGCGCTGCCTAGCCGTGCTCTTGGCGGCCGACAGCTTAGGCGTGGCCCCCTCCCACCGCCCAGCGGCCAGCGAGCTGGAAGCCAGCGGCATCCTCACCTACGTGGTCTCCCGAGGCGATAGCCTCAAGGCGGTGCTGTTGCAGGCTGGGCCGGGGCCGCGCCCGGCCTGGACCTCCCGCGCGGCGCTGGCCGGCCGGCCCACCCCCTGAGCGGGCGCGGCTGCCAAGTGGAGGCGGACTGCGATGAGACCAACGCCTTCTGCAGGCCGTATCGTCCAGGTGGACTACCTAGCCTCCCTCGGCGTGATTGTGCCGGTGGTGCTGTGGGGGCTGGCGCTGATCGGGGCCAGCGTCGCCCTGATGGTTGCCGCCTTGCTTCAGGGGGAAGGTGTAGACCCGCGCTGGCTGCGGCGGGTTGTGACCATTGGATTCCTGGGCCACTGGGTCTTCCTCCCCTACGTGCGCGCCTGGCAGGCCACGGTCCGGCCTTGGCGGCAATGCGGCGGCAGGCTGGGCCTGCAGGGCGTGGCCACCGAAGAAGGGATCACCTCCAACGCCTCTCCTGCTGGTGAGTTGGACCTGTGGAGTTGCTACCTGAAAGCCGACGTGAGCGAAGACCTGGTGTCGCTGGTGGCCGCCGATGGGATGGTGACCATCCTGCCGCGGGAGTTCTTCGCCTCGGACTTCGACTGGCAGAGCTTTTGCCAGATGGTCGAGTTCAAGGTGGTCTCCCCGAGCTAGGGTATCTGCCGTCACGCCCCCAGTTGGCGCGGCGTGCCGTGGCCGTACCCAGGATGGATGCCCGCTTCCGCGATCATGACGTCATGACGGATGGGGGCATACGGGCCGGAGCGCGCCGCCCACGGCGGCGGGATGCCCGCTGCCTGGGGCGCGGGCATGACAGGTGGGGGTATAAGGGACGGGGCAAGGCATACCTTGCCTCTGCCACCGTAGCTGGCGCCGTTCGGCGGGTGTTTGGGTTCCAGGTCGTCGGCCATGTCGCGCCGCACGCGTCAGTCGGAGCACTCATGCACAGGAGGTCGCATGCCCAATCTTGAGCAGTGGAAAGGACGCGCACGCCGGCTCAAGGCGGAGACCCATGCCCTCTACCTGGCTACCCGGCACCCACAGACACCGTGGGCAGCGCGGCTCCTGGCCGCCGCTGTGGTGGCCTATGCCCTCAGCCCCATTGATCTCATCCCAGATGTCATCCCTGTACTGGGCTACCTTGACGACCTCCTTCTGGTGCCGCTGGGCTTGGCCCTGGCCCTGCGCTGGATCCCACCAGGGGTGATGGCGGAGTGCCGCAAGCAGGCGCAAGAGACCAGCTTCGGCCAGCCAGGCAACCGCTGGGGTGCCGCCTTGGTGGTAGTCCTGTGGATCCTGCTGATCGGCCTGGGGGCGGCCTGGCTGCATTCGGCGCTGCGCTGAACGGGGCAGAGAGAAAGAGAAGAGGCCCGCAAGCCATGTGGCTTGCGGGCCTTGCCTGGTCAGGGGAAAAGGGGGCCTATTCGATGAGCCAGGCCACGTTGATCTGCACCCGCACGGAGAGCTCGCCAGCCGCCACAGGCACCGGGGCCGCGGCTTCCGCCATCCCGCCGCCTATGCCATAGGCCGCGCGCTCCACGATGATGGGGCTGCTATCATACTCTGCAATGGTGGCCGGCGCGCCCAAGGTCACGCCCAGGCCCTCGGCCAACTGCTCGGCCCGGGCCTTGGCGTCAGCCATGGCCTTCTCTCGCGCTTCCCGCTGCAGGGCCGTGGTGTCTTCGATGGCGAACTGCACGCCGCCCACCGAGTTGGCCCCGGCCTCCAGGGCGTCTTCCAGCACGGTGCCCACCAGGGTCAGGTCACGCAGGGTCACCTGAAGCTGGTTCACCACGTGGTAGGTGCGCACGCCGGTGCGCTTGCCGTCCTTGTCGTAGTCCTCTTCCACCCACATGTTGTAGGAGACGGTGCGGATATCCTTCTCGTCGATCTCCAGCGCCTTGACGGCGTCCATCACCTTGGTCATGCGGTCGGTGCTCTCAGACACCGCCTCGCTGGCCGACTCGGAGCGAACATCCACGCCCAGCGTCACGTAGACCACATCCGGCGCGGCCGTGGCCACCCCGGCGCCGGTCAGGTTGAGCAATCGTCTGGTCTCCTCATCGCTGTTGGGGGCAGCGCCCACGCCGGCCTTCGGCGCGGCCAGAGCGGAGAGGCTCAGCGCGCCCACCAGCAGGGCGGCCACCACAGCCACCGTGAGCAAAGCGGTAATCTTGGTCTTTCTGGTTCCCATTGCCAGTTCCTCCTGAGAATCACTGCCTAGTCTGTGGGGCGTCTGCCCCCTCGCTCATGTAGACGCTGCCCCGGCGGCGAAAGTTCCCCCACCGCCGGGGCGCGGCGCCCAAACCCGGCGGTGAGCCGCTCGGGGGCCGCGGCCGGCGCCCCTAGAGGAGCTCCCGGGCGGCAGCCACCACAGCCTCCACCGGGATTGCTTCCATGCAGCGATGCGCCGGCAGCTCGTCCGGCGCGTAGTCCAGCCGGTGGCAGGGGACGCAGGGCAGCGGGCTCCTCACCACGCGCCAGGCGGCTGGGTCGCCCCAGGGGCCGAAGGCGTCGGCGTCCACCGGCCCGTAGAGCTGCACCGTGGGTGCGCCCACGGCTTGGGCCAGCTTCAGCGGGCCCGAATCGGAGCCCAGCGCCAGGCGGGCCTGGGCGAAGATGGCCGCCAGCTCGTCCAGGGAGGTCTGGCCAGCCAGCACCAGGGGTTCGCTGCGCATGTGGGCAGCTACCTGCCAGGCCAGGGCCAGCTCGTCGGGCCCGCCGGTGAGCACCACGCGGCCCACCTCACCGCTCAGGGCGTCGGCTGCCTGCGCCCATCGGTCTGCTGGCCAGAGCTTCACCGCCGCCCCGGCCCCCGGGTGCAGGCAGAGGTAGGGCGCTGGCCCCAGGCGCCCAGCCACGGCCTGCGCCGCGGCCGCCGGGAAAGCAAACTCCATAGGCGCGGCCCCGGGCGAGAGCTCCGCCGCCTGACGCCCCAGGAGCGCCTGCAGCAGGCCCAGGTTCTGCAGGGCCTCGTGCCGCCCGGGCTGGTACGGCACGGCTTGCGTCAGAAACGGCCGGGTGGTCGGCAGGTCGTAGCCCACCACCCGGGGGATGCCGGCTAGCCGAGCCAACCAGGCCCCCCACCAGTGGTCGAAACGCAGGATCACCGCGGCATCGAAGGCCAGGCGGCGCAGCGC
>JAAYZY010000143.1 GCA_012514615.1 Chloroflexota bacterium
CCGCGGCTGGGGCCTCCACCGGTCGGCTGGCCGGCGGGTCCGGGGGTGGGGCGGTTGGCCTCTCCACCGGCCGACTGGTCGGCGGGGCCGATGGCGGCGTTGGGCGGCTAGCTGGCGGGGCTGGTTCCGCCAAGGCGGCCTCCCGCAGCGCCGGGGGAGAAGCCTCAGCCTGCAGGCAGGCCTCCACGCAGGCCATCTCCACAGGGATCTGCGGCAGGAGCTCGTCGCGCAGCTCCAAGGCGGCAGCCTGGAACAGCCGCATGAGCCGCAGCAGCTCCCGCCCAGTGGTGCGGCCAGCCTGCTCCCGCATCCGCTCCACCTCCTCGGCAGGCCGGTTCAGCAGGCCGGTGGTCTCGTCGCCCACCCGCAGCAGCAGCAGGCCCCTCAGGTATTCCACCAGAGCCTTGGTGAACTGCCCTAGCTCGACGCCGGCGTAGGCCGCTTGGTTCACCAGACGCAGGCATGTAGGCAGGTCCCGGGCCAGCAGAGCGTCGGCCAGCTCAGCCAGACGGGTGGCCGGCACTGCGCCCACCACCGCTTCCACGTCGGCCAGGGCGATGCGCTGCCCGCCGAAAGAGACCAGCTGATCCAGCAGGCTCACCGCGTCCCGGGCGCTGCCGGTGGCCTGGCGAACGATGATCTCCAGCGCGGCCGGCTCCACCTCGATCCCTTCCTGCTGAGCAATGTGGCCCATATGGCGCACCATGTCTTCAGGGGCGATGCGCCAGAAGTCGAAGCGCTGGCAGCGAGAGGCCACGGTGGCCGGCACCTTCTGGGGGTCGGTGGTGGCCAAGACGAAGATGGCGTGGGGGGGCGGTTCTTCCAGGGTCTTGAGCAAGGCGTTGAAGGCGTGCTCAGTGAGCATGTGCACTTCGTCCACCACGTAGACCTTGTAGCGCGCCTCGTTGGGGCGGAAGTTGACCTTCTCGCGGATCTCGCGGATCTCGTCGATGCCGCGGTTAGAAGCCGCGTCGATCTCAATGAGGTCCAGGGAGCGCCCCTCGTTGATGGCCTGGCACATGGCGCAGCGGTTGCAGGGACGTTTGGCCGGGTCGTCGTCCAGGCAGTTGACCGCCTTGGCCAGCAGCCGAGCGGTGGAGGTCTTGCCAGTGCCGCGCGGCCCGGAGAAGAGGTAAGCATGGACGATGCGGCCGTCGCTCAGGGCGTTGCGCAGGGTGCGGGTGATGTGCCCTTGGCCGACTACGTCGTCAAAGGTCTGCGGGCGATACTTGCGGTACAGCGCCAGACTGGCCATGGTCACTCCCCATATGGATTGCACCCGGCGTTTTCTCCCCTAGTCTAGCACCGAAAGACGCTTTTGGCAAGCCCCCGCCGGGCCGCCCCTGGGGCGCGGCCGTTGGCGGTTGCCGCCGGCTGCGGGCCGTTGTCAATCGCCGCCTTGTGTGCTATAAGAGGAGGGTCAGGCGGTCTGCCTGTGGCGACCGCCGAAAGGTGGAAGATGGCCCAGAACCGAGTGGTTTACGACTTGCGGGAAGCGGTGGCTGCCAGCAACGCGGCCCACCCGCCCACCTGCCCCATCTGCCGGCTGGTGCGCGCCGCCACAAAGGGGTACCTGGAGAGCCTGCTCTACGAGATGGTCAACGACGTCCCCATGCGTGAGGCCATCCGCCAGGCTAGGGGTTTCTGCAACACTCACGCCTGGCAGATGCAGGGCTTGGGCCGCGCCCTGGGCGTTTCCATCATCCATCACGACGTGTTGGGGGCAGCCATCGCGGCCCTGCGTCAGGCCAGCTATCAGCCGGCCGGGTCGCTATCGTGGGGGCGCCTGTGGGAGGGGCTGGACCGACATCGCCCGGCCCAGGCCACGCAGGGGCTGGTGACGGGCCTGGAGCCCAAGCGGGATTGCCCAGCCTGCACCTACCGCGCCGAGATGCAGGACGTCTACCTGACCGCCCTGTTGGAGCAGCTTGGCGACGGCGACCTGGCCCCGGAGCTGGCGGCTTCGGCCGGCCTGTGCCTGCCCCACCTGCGGCGGGGCCTGCAGTTGGTGCGGGATGAAGAGACGTTCCGCCGGTTGGTGGCCTGGGCCCTGGCCGGCCTGGAGAGCCTGCGAGACGAGCTGGCCGAGTTCATCCGCAAGAGCGACTACCGCTTCAGCGAAGACGGCTTCGGCGAGGAGGGCGACGCCTGGCTGCGGGCCATCGCCCGGGTGGCCGGTGAAGAAGGGGGCTCCTAGCTCGGTGTCGCCCACCGTCCCTTGCCCCGACTGGCCCAGGCCGGTATACTGGGCGGGAACGAGTCGCCCTCGCCAAG
>JAAYZY010000144.1 GCA_012514615.1 Chloroflexota bacterium
ACGGCGTGGTCACCGACATCAGCGATCGCAAGCAGATGGAAGCGCAGTTCCTGCAGGCGCAGAAGATGGAAACGGTGGGGCGGCTGGCCGGCGGCGTGGCCCACGACTTCAACAACCTACTCACCGCCATCAGCGGCTATTCCACCCTGGCCCTGGACAACCTGGGCCCCACCGACCCGCTGCGGGAAGACATCGAGCAGGTGATCAAGGCGTCCAACCGCGCCGCGGCGCTGACGCGGCAGCTTCTGGCCTTCTCGCGCCGCCAGATCATCCAGCCCAGGATCGTGAACCTAAACGACCTGATGCTGGAGCTGGACAAGATGCTGCGCCGCCTCATCGGTGAAGACATCGAGATGGTGACGCTGCCCGCGCCAGGCCTAGGCAGTGTGCGCGTCGATCCCACTCAGATCGAGCAGATCTTGGTGAACTTGGCGGTGAACGCCCGCGACGCCATGACCGAAGGCGGCAAACTGACCATCGAGACGGACAACGTAGCGCTGGACCGAGAGTACGCCCTGCACCACGTGGGGGTGGTGCCGGGCGAGTATGTGATGCTGGCTGTGAGCGACACCGGCTGCGGGATCCCGGAAGACGTGCGGGCCCGCATCTTCGAACCGTTCTTCACCGCCAAAGATGTGGGCAAAGGCTCTGGTCTGGGCCTGCCCATCGTCTACGGCATCGTGAAGCAGCACGGCGGTCACATCTTCGTCTACAGCGAAGAGGGGCACGGGACATCGTTCAAGATCTACCTGCCGCAGGTGGCCGGGCAGCCCACCCCAACCGCCAACCAGCCGCCGGTGAGCAAGCTGCCCACCGGCACCGAGACGGTGCTGCTGGTGGAAGACGAGCCGCTGGTGCGGGCCATGGCCAAGCGCATCTTGCTGGGGCAGGGCTACACCGTGCTGGAGGCCAGCAACGGCGACGAGGCGATCTGGCTGGCGCAAGAGCACCTGGGGGAGATCCACCTGCTGCTGACCGACGTGGTGATGCCGGGCATGAGCGGCAAGGAGCTGTCTTGGCGGCTGCAAACGCTGCGGCCCACCCTGCGCATCCTGTACATCTCCGGCTACGCCAGCAACGCCATCGTGCACGGCGGCGTGCTGGACCAGGGCACCGAGTTCCTGCAGAAGCCGTTCACCATCTCGACCCTGGCGCACAAAGTGCGCGAGGTGCTGGAAAGCTAACCCCCTAGCCACCACAACCGGAGGGGTGCGGCGGTCGCCGCGCCCCTGCCTCTGTGACCCCCAAGCCAAGGCACCCGGGCCCAGCGCGCCCTGCGCCATACGCACGATTGGCCAGATGGTGTATAATGGTGGCGCGCCGATCGGGATCCTGATCTCACTTCGTTCGGCCTGAGGACAAGCAGCCCATGCTTCAGCGCGTTGCCATGTTCAGCGTTCACACCTGCCCGTTGGCCACCCTGGGCGGCAAAGAGACCGGCGGGATGAACGTCTATGTGCGGGAGCTCACCCGCGAGTTCGGCCGCCGGGGCCTGCCGGTGGACGTCTTCACCCGCGCCCAGCGGCCCGACCACCTGCGCATCTGCCCCCTGGGCGACCACGGCCGGGTGATCCACATCACTGCCGGGCAGCGAGGCCCCTACGACAAGAACGACCTCTACGACCACGTGCCGCAGTTCGTGGAGGGCGTGCGCCGTTTCGCCCAAGAGGAGGGGCTGAGCTACGACATCCTGCACAGCCACTACTGGCTCTCGGCCCTGGTGGCCCGGGAGCTGCGGCAGGCCTGGGGCGCGCCCATCGTACACATGGCCCACACCTGGGGTGAGATGAAGAACCGCGTGGCCCAGTCGCCGGCCGAGTTCGAAAGCCCCCGCCGCCTGGCCAGCGAACGGGAGATCGTCGGCTTCGTCGACCGTCTGGTGGCAGCCACCGACCGAGAGACCCAGCAGATGCAGGAGTACTATGGGGCAGACCCGGCCAGGGTCTCTGTGGTTCCGCCAGGCGTGGACTTGGAGCGCTTCCGGCCGCTGCCCTGCCCCGAGGCCCGGGCGGCCATCGGCGTGCCCCGGGACCACCTGATGATCCTCTTCGTGGGGCGCATCCAGCCGATCAAGGGGATCGACACCCTGATGCAGGCCCTGGCCCTGCTGCTGCAGCGGCAACCCGCCTTGCGCCCACGGCTCTGTGTGAGCCTCATCGGCGGCGACCCGGACCCGGACAGCGAGCACGAACGCAGCGAGATGGCCCGCCTGACGGCCCTGCGGGAGTCGCTGGGCATCGGCGACCTGGTAACCTTCTTGGGCTCCAAGGATCAAGACACCCTGGTGCACTACTACTCGGCCGCGTCCATGGTGGTGATGCCTTCGCACTACGAATCGTTCGGCATGGTGGCCCTGGAGGCCATGGCCTGCGGCACGCCGGTGATCGCCTCCGACGTGGGCGGCCTGTCGTTCAGCGTGGCCCACAACTTCAGCGGCTACCTGGTGCCGGCCGGCAACCCCGACGCCTTGGCCGAAAAGATCGCCCTGCTGCTAGAGGACGGCGAGCTGAGGCGGCGCCTCAGCAGGCAGGCCCGCCACTGGGCCCAGCAGTACGGGTGGGGCAGCATCGCCGACCGCATCTTGGAAGTCTACCGCACCACGCTGGCCGGCGCGGCGATCCCTTGCCTGCGGCCTTGTTCCTGCGGGTAAGGCAGGACGAGGGAGCCCCCACGGAGAGCGACGCTATGGCGCGGCGGTGAACCGCCCCCTGGCCTGCTGAGGGAGGTGGACGGATGACCCGAGTCCACGTGGGCACCTGCAGCTGGGCTGACCACCAGTCCTTCTACCCCGAGGGGCTGCCAGCCAACCGGCAGATCGCCTACTACGCCTCGCAGTTTCCCATCGTGGAGGTCAACTCTAGCTTCTACCGGCTGATGCCGGCGCGCAACTACGCCCTCTGGGCCGAGCGCACCCCGCCAGGCTTCGTCTTCGATGTGAAACCCTACCGCCAGCTCACCTGGCACGACCGGGAGACCCCGCCGGACGAGGCCGTGACGGAGGCGTTCCGCCAGTCGCTGGCCCCGCTGCGGCAAGCCGCCAAGCTGGGCGCGGTGCACTTCCAGTTCCCGCCCTGGTTTGTCTATCGGCCGGAGAACGTGGAGTACCTTCGCCAGGTGCGGCAGTGGTTCGCCGACGACCGCCTGAGCGTGGAGTTCCGCCATCGCTCGTGGCTGGAAGGCCCCCACCTGCCGCAGCTTCTGGAAACGATGCGGGCGGAGCGCGTGGGCCTGACGGTGGTGGACGAGCCCCAGGTGGGCAGCGGCAGCGTGCCGACCGTGCTGGAAGTGACCACGCCGGAGCTGGTGGTGCTGCGCTTCCACGGACGCAACGCCAAGATGTGGTACGCCAAGGTGCGCACCACCGCCGAGCGCTTCGACTACCTCTACACCGAAGACGAGCTGCGCCCCTGGGCCGACCGGATCGGCTCTTTGGCCTCCCAGGCCCAGGAGATCCACGTTCTCTTCAACAACAACGCCCGCGACTACGCCGTCCAGAACGCCCGCCAGCTCACGCTGCTGCTGGAGGAACGCCTGGGCCACGCCGTGGCGCGGGGCCAGGGCTGCTTCCCCGGCTGATCCGCCGACCCCTTGACAACGGACCGTCATTCCGGTACTATCTGGGCAAAGGATCGCATCTCTACGGTCTTCCGGCCTGTGGGCGCATGCGCTCTCACAGCAGCGAACGGCAGCCAGGTCCAGGGCAGCACACCAGGCAACCCTCCCTCCCTGAGACCGAGAGCCCTACAAGGCATCGCCAAGAGAAAGGAAGAAAGCCCATGAAGACGACCGACCTGCGCAAACGCCTGGCCGTGATGGTTGCCGCCATCCTCCTGGTCGTGCTGACCACGTCAGCGGGAGCCGGAGACCCCACCACCAACGCCCTGGAGGGGGCGCTGCCCTTCGCCCCAGACCAGAACAGCGCCCCCCAGGCCGAGCAGCCGCTGGGGGCAGACCTCCTGGTGGAAGATGCAGAGGCCGCCAAGGCTTTGTTCACCGATGAGGCCACGCTCTTCATCAACGTGCCGGCCGCTGCCTTCATCAACGATGGCAACAACGACCAGGGCGACTGGTTCACCAGTTTCGGCGGCGGCTATCTCCAGGGCAAGAGGGCTTCCGGTTCCGCCTGCTTCTCAGCGCCGCTCTACCTGCCCCCTGGCGCCACGGTGGTGGCGCTGGAAGGGTGGCTCTACGACAACTCCGACGGCCAGACTTACCTGCGCCTCTACAACCGCCGGGTGACCAACAACGTGGTGACCACCATGGCCGAAGTCCTCACCACCAACAGCACCGCGGTCAAGAAATACACCGACACCACGGTGGTGGATGGTGTGATGACCAACAACAACGCCTACTTCTTGGGCACTTGTCTCCAGAAGGCTCATAGTATCCACGGCGCCCGGCTGACCCTGGTCAAGTGAAGCCACTGACGGCAGGCCCGGCGTCACCACCCCACAGACGCCGGGCCTGCCCCACTGCCGTCCCTTGCCAAACGCGACCATCGGTGATCCTGGGGCCCATGGCGCGGGCCATGCGGCCGTCCGCAGCTACCCCACCGTCACTCTGGTCTCGCGCCCCTCACAGGAACTGCTGGATCTCGATGACGTAGCCTTCTGGGTCTTGCAGCAAGAAGAGGCGCAGGGCGAGCTCCGGCACGTCGTGGGGGGTGTTGAGGGTGGGCACCCCTTGGGCGGTCAGGTAGGCGTACCATGCGTCGGCGTCGCCCACCACCAGGGTCAGCTCCACCGGCTTGATGGCGTTGGCCTTGTGGTAACCCCGCTTCTCGTCCACCACGCCCATGTGGGCGTTGCCGGTCACCCGGAAGATCTTGGACCAGCCCTGGTCCACCGTGAGCTCAAAGCCCATGGTCTCCCCGTAGAAGCGGACGGCGCGGTCGAAGTCCTTGTAGTAGAAGAAGGTGATCAGGGCGTCCACCCCGGGTCGGGTCGGGGGGGCGGGGGTCTGGCAGTGGCTCATGCAACTCTCCTTTCCATGGCCGTAGGATGCCCCATTATAGCACGGCGCAGCGGCGAAGCCTTGCCAGCAGGCTGCCGCTGTGCGACAATGGGGCCAGCCCCGCCCAGGAGGAGCCGCCGTGGACGAGACTCCCCAGGCCGAGCGCATCCGTCAACTGGAGCAGGAGAT
>JAAYZY010000145.1 GCA_012514615.1 Chloroflexota bacterium
AGGGCACCACCGGCACCCGCTTCATGATCTTCACCCCCCAGGGGCAGGTGGCGGCCTCCCACTACCAGGAACACACGCAGATCTACCCCCAACCCGGTTGGGTGGAGCACGACCCGCTGGAGATCTGGGCCAAGACCCAAGCGGTCATCGCCGGAGCGCTGGCCCGCAGCGGCATCCACCCCCAAGAGATCGCCGCCATCGGCATCACCAACCAGCGAGAGACCACTGTGGTGTGGGACGCCCAGACCGGCCAGCCGCTGCATAACGCCGTGGTCTGGCAATGCACCCGCACCACCGAGATCTGCCAGGCCCTCAAGGACCGAGGGCTGGAGCAGACGGTGCAGGCCGTCACCGGCCTGCCCATCGCCACCTACTTCTCGGGCCCCAAGCTGCAGTGGCTGTTGCGGCACGTGCCCGGCCTGCGGGCCAAGGCCGAACGCGGCCAGGCCCTCTTCGGCACCGTGGATAGCTGGCTCATCTGGAACCTCACCGGCGGCCCTCGGGGCGGCGCGCACGTTACCGACGTCTCCAACGCCTCCCGCACCATGCTCATGAACCTGCACACGTTGGACTGGGACCCACAGATGCTGGAGCTGCTGGACATCCCTCGGGCCATGCTGCCGGCCATCCGCCCGTCCAGCGACCCAGCCCTCTACGGCCATACGCCGCCGCAGGGCGCCCTGCCCAACATCCCGGTCTGCGGGGCGCTGGGCGATCAGCAAGCCGCCCTCTTCGGCCAGGCCTGCTACGATGTGGGTGAGGCCAAGAACACCTACGGCACCGGCTGCTTCATGCTGCTGAACACCGGGCGCCAGGCGGTGCCCTCCCGCCACGGCCTGCTCACCACCCTGGCCTACCAGTTGGGCCCGGAGCCGCCGGTCTACGCCCTGGAAGGCTCCATCGCCATCACTGGCGCGGCAGTGCAATGGCTGCGGGACCACCTCGGTCTGATCCGCCATGCGGCCGAGACGGAGGAGATCGCCCAGTCGGTGGAGGATGCCGGCGGCGTCTACTTCGTGCCGGCCTTCTCGGGGCTGTTCGCGCCACACTGGGACATGTACGCCCGCGGCGTCATCGTAGGGCTGACCCGCTACGCCACCCGCGCCCACCTGGTGCGGGCCACTTTGGAGGCGATCTGCTACCAGAGCCGCGAAGTGCTGGAGGCGATGGAAGCCGATTCCGGCGTGGCCCTCACCAGCCTGAAGGTGGACGGCGGCGCGGTGGCGAACAACTTCCTGATGCAGTTGCAGGCCGACATCCTGGGGGTGCCAGTGGTGCGGCCCACCGTAGGCGAGACTACCGCCCTGGGTGCGGCCTACGCCGCCGGCCTGGCAGTGGGCCTGTGGGGCGGCGTGGCCGAGCTGCGCCAGAACTGGGGCGAGGACCGCGTCTTCGCGCCAACGTGGGCCCAAGAGCGGCGGGCGGCCGGGTATGCTGGCTGGCTGCGAGCCGTGGAGCGGGCTCGCGGCTGGCTGCCCCAAGAAGGCACCGACGGAGACTGAAGGACGGAGGACACCGACAAGGGTGCTGTTGGCCCGTGAAGCGAGGCGGGCTCCATGGCCTTCTGGGCGTCCCTTTGCGTTCTCTGTGCCGCGGGGGTACAGAACAACACAGGGAGTGGGAATGGATCGAGCGCGAGTGGTGGTGATCGGCGGGGGCTGCACGGGGATCGCCACAGCCTACGACCTGGCCCTGCGGGGCCTCCAGGTGACGGTGCTGGAGCAGGGCGAACTGGCCTCGGCGGCCAGCGGCCGGCACCACGGCCTGCTGCACAGCGGGGCCCGCTACGCCCTCACCGACCGCGAGTCGGCCCGGGAGTGCATCCAAGAGAACCTGATCCTTCGCCGAATCATGCCCGGGGCGCTGGAGCTGAACAACGGCTTCTTCGTGGCCCTCAGCGAGGCCGATCTGGCAGAGAAGGAGGCGTTCCTGGAAGGCTGCGCCGCGGCCGGCATCGAGGCCCGGGAGGTGGCTCCGGCCCAGGCGCTGCGCCGAGAGCCCAACTTGAACCCGCGCCTGCTGGCTGCCGTGGAGGTGCCAGACGGCTCCTTCGACGCCTGGCGGCTGGTGGCTCGCTTCTTGGCCAGCGCCCGAGCCCACGGCGCCGACGTGCGGCCCTTCCAGGCGGTGACCGGCCTGCACGTGGAAGGCGGGGCGGTGAAGGGCGTGGAGGTGCGGGACCACCTGCGGGGGGGCACGTACCGCTTGGAGGCGGACTTGGTGGTCAACGCGGCCGGCCCCTGGACCGACCGGGTGGCCGCCCTGGCTGGGGCGCGGGTGCCGGTGCGGCCCTCGCCCGGGGTGATGGTGGCTGTGGAAGGCCGCCTGACCCAGATGGTGGTAAACCGGCTGCACCGACCGGGCAACGGCGACATTGCCGTACCCCAGCGGCGCTGCCTCCTTCTGGGCACCACCTCCTGGTTCAGCGATGACCCCGACCACCTGGGGGTGCCGGCCGACCACGTGCAGCAGATGCTGCAGGCCGGCGCTGAGCTGGTGCCGGCGGTGGCCCGAGCCCCCTTCCGGGCGGCTTGGTCGGCGGCGCGGCCCCTGGTGGCTTTGGAGGGCGGTGAAGGCAGCGATCAGCGGGAGGTGAGCCGGTCGTTCCGCTGCCTGGACCACGAGGCCCGCGAAGGGGTGCGGGGCTTGGTGAGCATCTTGGGCGGCAAAGCCATCACCTGCCGTCTCATGGCCGAAGCCACCGCCGACCTGGTCTGTGCCAAGCTGGGGGTCTCGGCGCCCTGCCGCACCGCCCAGAGGACCCTCCTGCCACACCACGCCCACTGCACCGCGCGGCCCTGCTAGGGCCGCCGACCCATTGGCGCAAGGAGACCGGTGTGAGACGACCTTTCGCCCGCCAGGCCCCGCCCCCAGCCGCGCCGCCCCCGGACGGCCCGGAGGAGGAGCTGACCCTGCGCGTCTTCCGCTTCAAGCCCGGGGCCATCGACCCGCCGCGCTACGACGCCTTCCGCGTCCACGCCCGCCCCTGCCACACGGTCATTGACCTGCTGGAAGCGGTGCGTCTGGAGCAGGACGAGAGTCTGGCCTTCCGCCATTCCTGCCACCACGCCGCCTGCGGCACCTGCGCCATGCGCATCAACGGGCGGGAACGGCTGGCCTGTGTCACCACCGTGCACGAGCTACGGGCCGAGGGGATCTCGCCGGTGGTGCTGGAGCCGCTGCGCCACCTGCCCTTGGTGAGCGACTTGGTGGTAGACATGGCGCCGTTCTATGCCCGCTGGCAGCAGGTGGACCTGCCGCTGCTGCGGGCCAGCGAGCCCACCGCCCCAGGCGCGGAACCGGCCGCGCCCCCCACCCGCTACGAAGACTGCCTGGAGTGCGGAGCTTGCCTGTCAGCCTGCCCGGTGATGGGCTCCGACGCCCTCTACATGGGGCCAGCGGCCCTGGCTGCCGCACACCGCCTGACGGAAGAGCCGCGCCGGGCCGTCTCCAAGGACGTGCTGGCCCTGGTTGACCACGACCACGGCTGCTGGCGCTGCCACACCGCCTTCGAATGCAGCGAGGTCTGCCCCAACGGGGTGCAGCCGGCCGAACGGATCATGCGCCTGCGCCGCCGGCTGCTGCTGGGCCGCCTCTGGCCCTGGTGAGGCATGGCCACAGACGCGGCAGACGTCCTCTATCGTCAGCGGCTGCAGCGGTTCGAAGATGCGGTGGCCTTGCGCCAGCCCGACCGCGTGCCCATGGCCAGCCTGGCCAGCTTCTTCATGACACGGCTGGCCGGCATCTCCCCCGGCCAGGCCCTCTACGACTACGAGGCCATGGCCGCGGCCTGGCGCGCCTCGGCCCAGCGTTTGGGGTGGGACCTTGCGCCGCCCACCTTCACCATGCTGCCCGGGCCCCTGCTGGATGCCCTGGGGGCGCGCCTGGTGCGGTGGCCCGGCGGCAGCCTGCCGGCGCACCTGCCCTACCAGTTTGTCGAAGCCGAGTACATGAGCGCTGACGAGTACCCCAGCCTCGTGAGGGCCCCGGACGACTTCTTGCTGCGTACCGTGCTGCCCCGCTGGGCCCAGGCCCTGACCCCGCTGGCCGCCTGGCCCACGGCGCGGTGGGGCAGACTGGTCCGCCCAGTGCGCCTACTGGGCCTGCCGCCACGGGCCCTCTGGGGGGCGCTGGGAGGTGTGGCGCTGCGGCTGACCGGGAATCCCCCCCAGTGGCGGCGAGCCTGGGCTGAGGCGCTGCGCTGGCAGGCCGCCCAGAGCCGGCTGGCCAAGGCCCTGACGGCCAGCGGCTTCCCCCTGGTGGCTCGCGCCTTTACCCTCACCCCTTACGACTTCGTGGCCAGCTTCCTGCGGGGGCTACGGGGCATCTCCCTGGATATGCACCGCCGGCCCCAGGAGCTGCTGGCGGCGCTGGAGATCCTGCGCCGGCCGCTGACCGAGGCAGCCATCGCCTTGGCCCGCCGCAGTGGCGTGCCTCGGGTCTTCTTGCCCCTGCACCGCGGGGCAGCGAGCTTCATGTCCACGGCGCAGTTCGCCCGTTTCTACTGGCCGCACCTGCGGGGGATGCTGCTGGACCTGGTGGCAGCGGGCCTGACCCCCCTGCCGTTCTTCGAGGGCGACTACACCGCCCGCCTGCCGTTCCTGGCCGAGCTGCCGCCGGGCAAGGTCCTTGGGCATTTCGACCAGGTAGACCTCCCTGTAGCGCGGCGCGTGTTGGGCGGGCGAGTCTGCTTCTGGGGCAACGTGCCGGCGAGCCTTCTGGTGGCCGGAGCCCCGGCCGAGGTGCAGGCCTACGTACGCCGCCTCATCGACACCTTCGGCGACAGCGGCCTGGTGGTGGACGGAGCGGTGGATGGCCTGCCAGCCGAGTCTCGCCCGGAGAACGTGGCGGCCATAACCGAGGCGGTGTGGGCCTACGGCCGCCGGCGCTAGGGGATTAGGCCGGCGGGCGGAACGGCGCGGCGTTGCCCCAACGGAAGGCGCCCAGGTGAGTTGCCCCACCTGGGCGCCTTCTCTTGCGGTCTTCCTGCAACACAGGCTTCAAGTTGAGAGAGTTCGCCCACCCCTAGGGCTTCGGCAGCGTCCACCCTGGCCCGCGGTCTGCAGGAGTATGGCACATCTCACAGTAGTCCTCTGAGGGCGCATGCATCTTGTGGCAGGTATAGCACTCCATCTCGCCGTAGTGGGGGGAGTTGTGGGGGTTGCGATGCTCGGGCAGGTCTGCCGTAAACGCTATGATCTGCTCAAAACTGCCATGCTCATGGCACTTGTAGCACTCTTCTTTGGGAATGCGCCGTTCTCGCAGCGGCTCACGGTAGTCCTTGGTGATGTAATACGTGACATACTCGTGCACAACCTGGCGCAACGGGCGGGCGTGGCACGACTGGCAGCCGATACCTCGCCCCGCGTGGTCAGCCGCCCCGAATGGCGAAGACTCCCACGTCTCGTGGTAGGGCGCAACCAAGTGGCAGCTCTTGCATGACTCCGGCTGCTTGCTGCCATCCCTCATCCACGACATGCCCATGCTAGCCAGAGCCAAGATGGTGAAGAACACCGCAAAGACGATCTTCAGGGTCTTGGACACAGGAACCTCCAATCTGCTGGAATGGCGCGCGGCTCACCCACGCTTGCCGCTTCTCTTGCCCTTGGGGGCCTTGGCGACAGTCTCTTGGGGCATCGTCTGGGCCTGCACCAGCCGTTGGTACTCCAAGGGGTGCTCTTCCACCATCCGCTCCCGCGAAATCTTCCCGGTGAAGATGCTGGTATCCAGCGGGAAGACGCCGTGGGCCAGGTGGGCGTTGTAGAAGTGCCAGGTGATGATGGCCAAGAAGGCCAGAAGCGCCTCATAGCCGTGAGCCACCTTGGACGCCGGGATGACGACGCCGGGGATCCAGCGGGTA
>JAAYZY010000146.1 GCA_012514615.1 Chloroflexota bacterium
CTAGACGTCCATGCGGACCGCGTCAGCGGGACTATCCATGCCCCTTGGTATGCCCAACCCCTGCTCGGCCGGTGCAGCGTCTGGGCAGAGAACGGGATCGAGATCCCCTTTGCCGTTTCCCCCGATGGCGGCGCCTTCTCCTGCCATTTCGGCGCCCAAGGGTGGGACCTCCAGCCTGGCCAGACGGTGGCGGTTGCCTACGCCGACCCGCAAGGTCATGAGGTGATCAATGTTTTTGAAGAGCCGACGCCGCGCTTGTCGGTGCATCAGAGGGTTGACGGGCAGCCGTCTGTCGGCGGCAATCAGGTCTTCCACATCCAATATCGCAACGAGGGAGGCGCGCCAGCGGAGAACGTGGTCATTACCGACACCATGCGGGGCTTCACCTACCTGGGCGACACAAGCGGCCTCCCCTTTACCACCGGCGTGACGCCTGGCGGTGACCCGTACGTGGCCTGGGAGCTCGGCGACCTCGATCCCACTGACCGCATGGCCGAGTTCCAAGTGTTCGTGGCGGTGGCGGCCGACGCCGGCGACCCGGTCCGCAACGCCGTGGAGATCACTACGAGCAATCCGTACAACCAGAGCGAGCCCTGGCAGACGGAGAACGTGTGGGAAGGCACTGTGGCCGAGAACGACGCCCGTCTGCAGGCCCACGCTTGGGCCTGGACCGGGGACCCGTTGGCCGGGGGCAGCACAATCCTGCAACTCACGGCCTGCAACCACGGGGGCACCACCAGCAGCCAGGTCCGCCTGACCGCTACGGTACAGCCCCCGCTCTCGCTGAACGGTTGGTGGAGCGACGTTCCGGGGTGGGGGGAAGAGTCTCGGAGCGGCCAGGAGTTGGTGGTGAGCCGCCTGGCCCTTGCCGCAGGCGAGTGCAGCGACGTCTACGTGCGCGCTGCGGTGGACCCTGCGGCGCAGCCGGGAGACCCGCTGTGGAGCACCATGGAGGTCTTCGCCGCCAACGACGAGACCCCAGATGACAACGAGAGCCATTGGGAAGGCGTGGTCGGCCAGGCGCGCTCGAACCTGCGAATCGAGATGAGTTGGGGCCACGGTCAGTTGACGCCTGGCGGGCAAGCGAACTACTGGGTCCACGCCCACAACGACGGCAACACCGCAGTGACCGGAAGCATCCGCATCACCGACACGCTGCCGGTCTCGACCACCCTGGTAAGGGTGGAGTTCCACAGCCCGTTGGGGCAGGAGCCGGTGACGCTGACAGAGACTGGGACGGGCTACGTGGTCTGGGAGATCGACGGGCTGGAGAACGGCTTCAGCCGGCAGTTCATGGTGACGGTGGATGTGGATGCCGACGCTGCGCCCGGCGCGAGCTTGGTCAACGGTGTGGAGATGGCAGCGCAGCCGCAGGAGACAAGCTACAGCGATAACCTGGCTGCCTGGAGCGAGACGCTCAACCCCTCGGGTCCCAATCTACGTGTTCGCAAGGAAGGCGGCTGGGATGACTGGGGGGAAGGTACCCGTCGGGCTTCCTACTGGCTGAACGTGGAGAATGTGGGCGACCAGGTGATCGCGCCAGTGGTGATCACCGACATCTTCCCCGAGGGCATGCGTCTGGATGGCGTGAACGTCCAGTTCTGGGAAGACTGGGAATGGCACGACCATGGCGATCACCTCACCATCACCCTGGCCAGGTTGGAACCGGGCTGGTTGGTGGGCGTTGACTTGGCTACCCTCTTCGAGGGCGATTCGTTGCCCCTTGGCGTCAGCTTCGAGAACCGCGCCGAACTGACCCTGCCGCCTGGCGACACGAACCCTGACGACAACCACGCCGTTGCAGTGCTTACCACCGGCCCCGACCTTTTCATCGAGCAAGCGCTCGTTGATGGCGAGCCAAGGCCTGGCGAAATGATCACCTTCTCCCTACGTTTCGGCAACCGCTTGCCGAAACACGAATGGTGGTGGACGACGCGTGGCAACGCCGTCATCACCCAGGCGTTGGGTGAGGGTCTGGAGTATGTCTCGGCGCTCCTGCACTGGTGCGGCACAGAGGCAGAGTGGTGTCCGATTGACCCCAATGTGCAGGACGGCGGCCGACTGGTGTGGGATCTCTGGCCGCTGGGGCCATTCCCAGGGGACCGGCCTTGGGATAACGAAATCCTCCTCACCGCGCGCATCGCCGATGACGTGGCTGGCTCTGATTCGCTCACTAGCACCGCAGAGATCGCCAGCGACCAACCGGATGTGGACCTGGAGCCACGGTACGACAACAACCTCGCGACGGTGAGCGTGTTGGTCCTCCCCAAGCTCTACAGGCTCTGGCTGCCGCAGATGTTGCACTGACCTCTGCAAAGCGGAGTTGTGCATGGGCGCAGCGGCCCCGTGACCCCCTGGCAGCCAGCGGGCCACGGCTGCTGCGCCGCCCAGGCCTGCCACCCCGTGCTGTGGCCCCGGGCCACCGGAACCGACTTGGCCTGCCCGGCGTCTTACCTGGCAGCACGAGGCAAGGAGTGGCAGTTTGGGACGAAGACGCAAGGGCAAGGGGAGCGCCGCCGTCTGGGCGGTCCTCTTGGCGATTGTGGCGTGCATCGGGGGCTTAGGTTTGCGCCATGGGGGCGCCCAGGGTCTCGTTGAGCGGCTGCAGACGGCCGTCTGGGAGCGCCGTCCGCCGGCGCCAGCCGTTGACGCGCCGTCCGCCGCCGTTTTGCCGTGGGATGGGGCGGCCCCTGTGCTGATCGCGGAGCCGACGCTGCCCGCCGCATCTGCCGCCTTGCCCACGTCGTCGCCCACGCCCTCGACGACTCCCGCGCCCGCCCCATCTTTCACGCCAACCTTCACAGCGACCCCACGCCCCACACCCACGCCGGCCTACCTTCCGGCCGCGTCCAGTGTGGCCTTGGCGGGTCTCACCCATGCCTGGCAGACCTGGAACAATTGTGGGCCCGCCACCCTGGCCCTGGCCCTGAGCTACTTCGGCAGCGAACTGGGCCAGGGGGAGATCGGGGCTGCCCTGCGCCCTTACGAGGACGACAAGAACGTCAGCCCGGAAGAACTGGCGGCCTACGCCCGCGGGCAGGGGTTCCGTGCTGTGGTGCGCGTCAACGGCAGCGCCGACCGGTTGCGCCTGCTCCTGAGCAACGGGCTCCCTGTGCTGGTGGAAACCTGGCGCGAGCCGGCTCCGGATGACGGCATGGGCCACTACCGCCTCCTCACTGGCTACGACCACGCGCTGGAAGAGTGGATTGTCTACGACTCCTACGACAGCATGGGGCTGGATCCCAGCGCACCCTATGCCGGCATTCGCCTGCCGTACGCGGGCTTCGATGCGCTCTGGTGGGTGTTCAACCGGGTCTACGTGTTGGTCTTCACCGACGCCGAGGCGCCTCTGGTAGAGGCAATTGTGGGCGGCGAGATGGACGATGCCGCCATGCTGGCCCGGGCTCTGGACGACACGCGGCGGGCCACAGAGGAGCATCCGGAAGACCCCTTCGCCTGGTTCAACCTGGGGAGCAACCTGGTGGAAGTGGGGCAGTTCCACCAGGCTGCCGCGGCGTACGACCGGGCTCGAGAGATCGGCTTGCCCTGGCGCATGCTGTGGTACCAGTTTGGCCCCTTCCGCGCCTACTACGAGGTGGGCCGATTCGACGACCTGCTTGCCTTGGCCGCTGCCACGCTCCAGACGGTGGACTCCATCGAAGAGATCCACTACTGGCGGGGGATGGCCCTGCAGGCCAAGGGCGATGCGGCGGCAGCCCGGCAGGCGTTCCATCGGGTCCTGGAGCTCCAGCCGCACCATGAGGACGCCCGGCGGCAGTTGGAAACGATGACCGGCTCGTGAGCGGTCGGGCGTGATCACCCTGCAATGCACCATGCGCATGTCAACAGTCGCCTGGTTGGCTGCCGACGCGGTGCACTCAGGGGCTCTGGGGGCTGGGGCGCGGCTCCTTGCGCTCCGGGGCTGCAGCAGCTATAATGGCTGGATGGACGGACGATTCTGGGCTTCTGGAGAATGAGAAGACGATGCTGACGACGATCGTGGCTTTCTTCCTCACCCTGAGCATACTGGTGCTGGTGCATGAGCTGGGGCACTTTCTGGTGGCCAAGCGGGTAGGCATCCAGGTGGAGGAGTTCGGCATGGGCTACCCGCCTCGCCTGTGGACGCTGGCGCGCCGCGGCGGTACGGAGTACACGCTCAACGCCATCCCGTTCGGCGGGTTCGTGCGGATGCGGGGCGAGGACGACCCCGGCGTCGTCGGCGGCTTCCCCGACGCCCCCAAGCTGGCCCGACTGGCCACCCTGTCGGCGGGCTCGCTGATGAACTTCGTCCTAGCGGTCCTTAGCTTCACCATGGCGGCACGGTTCCAGACGCCGCCCATGGATGGGGTGCTGGTGAGCGACGTTCTGGCCAACACGCCGGCGGCCGTGGCCAGCC
>JAAYZY010000147.1 GCA_012514615.1 Chloroflexota bacterium
CATAGACCACGTCCGCCTGCTCTCGGTTGACGCCGGTGAGAGAGTCCTTCAAGAAGGAGGCGTAGCCCAGGATCAGGGCCAACGGGGTGCGCAGCTCGTGGGACGCCACGGCAATGAAGTCGCTCTTGAGTTTGTCCAGCTTGGTGAGCTCTTCGTGGGCTTTATGTAAGCCTTCCATCAGGCGGGCGTTCTCGATGGCGACAGCGGCTTGCGAAGCCAGCACACAGAGGACATAGCGGTCCTCCTCGCCAAAGGCATCGCTGGCCCGCTTGTTGAGCACCTCCAAGGCGCCAAGGCAGCGCTCGCGGATCATCAGAGGCACGGCCAACAGCGACTGGGTGGTGAAATCGATGGCCGAGTCCACGGCGCGGAAGTGCCGAGGGTCGTTCCGCACGTCGAGCAGGGTCAGGGCCTGGCCATGCTGGGCCACCCAGCCGGCCACACTGCCTTCCATGGGCACGACCAACGGCCCCAGCGCCTCGCTCTTGGCCCCATAGGCCGCCTCGAACCGCAGTTGACCGGTGCGGGGGTCCAAGAGCAGGATCGATGAAGCGTCGCAATCGGTCACTTGTGCTGCGGTGGCTGTGATCAACTGCAGCAGTGGGGCCAAGTCGCGGGTCGTATTCAGCGTCTGACTGACGCGTAGGATTTGTTCCAGATGACGGACCCGACGCCGCAACGTTGGGTCCAACTGTAGCCCGTTCTGAGTCACGGTGGCCTCCGCACTTCCGGGCGAAGATCGGTGCTTCTGCAAACGTAATCGTGGAATTATAGCACCAGCGGTCTGGGGCAGCAAACACGCCGTTCTCCGTCTCAGTATGCGAACCCTCAGCAGCGACCGCGCTGCTCCAGGACAAGAAGGGAACATGCCATGGAAATCGGTACCGTACGACAGGTTGACATTGAGCATGAGATGCAAGAGGCGTACCTGGACTACGCCATGAGCGTCATTGTGGCCCGCGCTTTGCCAGATGTTCGCGACGGGCTCAAACCGGTGCACCGACGCATCCTCTACGCCATGCACGACATGCACCTGCGTCCGGACGAGCCCTACCGCAAGAGCGCCCGTATCGTCGGCGAGGTGCTAGGCAAGTACCACCCCCACGGCGATGCGGCTGTCTACGAGACCATGGCCCGCATGGCCCAGGACTTCTCCATGCGCTACATGCTGGTGGACGGGCAGGGCAACTTCGGCTCTGTGGACGGCGACGCCCCTGCCGCCATGCGCTACACCGAGGCTCGCCTTACCCAGATCGCCATGGAGATGTTGACCGACATCGACAAGGGCACCGTGGATTTCGTCCCCAACTTCGATGGCACCCTCCGGGAGCCCACTGTCCTGCCTGCCGCCCTGCCCAACCTGCTGGTGAACGGCGCCTCCGGCATCGCCGTGGGCATGACCACCAACATTCCACCCCACAACCTGGGCGAAGTCTGCGACGCCCTGTCGTACATGATCGACTGCCAGATCAAGCACAGGGAGGTCACCCTGGACGCCCTGATGCGCTTCATCCAGGGGCCGGACTTCCCGACCGGCGGGGTGATCTACCGCTACGCCTCCGGCGGCGAGAAGGGCGTGGACGCCATCGCCAACGCCTACGGCCTCGGACGCGGCCAGCTAGAGGTGCAGGCCAAGGTGCACATAGAAGAGATGAGCCGCAGCCGCAGCCGCATCGTGGTTACCGAGCTGCCCTACCAGGTGAACAA
>JAAYZY010000148.1 GCA_012514615.1 Chloroflexota bacterium
CCATCTTGCAGCTATCGATCACTTCGGCGGCCGTGGCGGCTTGGTCTGCCTCCACGTAGCCCACCACATGGACGATGACCGGCGGCAGGGCCATCTGCAGGTAGACCGATGAGACCAGTTGCCTGCGGGCGTAGTCTGGGTGCACCGGGTAGCTCATGAGGCCGGTGCGGGTGGGGCGGTGGATGCGAAACCGCTGGTGGGCCAGGGGCCCATCAACTCCACCTTGGCCAGGCCCATCTTGTTGGAGAGGTGGGGCGGCGTCTCGGACATGCCGGTCTGTCGGGCTACCTGGGCCGCCGGGGGCGGGCCGCCGAAGACGAAGCGCCGACCCTCCAACAGGCCCGCCTCCTGGCAGGCGTTGCGGAGGCCGGCTAGCAGCAAGGCGGCGTTTTGCGGTGTCAGGCGGTATGAGACGGCAACGATCTGGGGGTCCACCTCTTGCGCAGCAGCCACAATCGCTTCAACGGAGGTGGCTGGCCCGGTGCATTCGGCATGGCACCCTTGCTCTTCGGCCATGCGCAGGAAGTTGAGCGTGCCCGCCACGTGCAGGCAATCACCCAACGAACCGGCCAACACCTCTTCCTTGCTTACATTCATTGCTCCTCTCTTGGTGAAATCGTTTGGCCTTGCGTCTTACCGGCAGGGCGCAGCGACCTCATTATAAGGGAAGTCCCAGGCAGGGGCAACTCACTGTCTGGAACTTCCGGCAAGCCCGGGCTGAGCCTGGGGGCGCTGGCCGCTAGGCCGGGGGTTCTTCCTGATGCAGCGCCTTGCCGGTGAGCCCCATGAAGACGTCTTCCAGGGTGGCTTCGTGGCCGCCGGGCGCTTGGACCCCCGCGCGCAGCCCCCAAGGCGTATCCAAGGCCACGATGCGCCCCTCGTCCATGATGGCCACACGGTCGCAGAGGGCGTCGGCCTCCTGCATGTCGTGGGTGGTAAGCAGGATGGTGGCGTCGTGGCTGTCCCGCAGCTCCCGCACAAACGCTTGCACCTCGCGCTTGGAGCGGGGGTCCAGGCCGGTGGTGGGCTCGTCCAGCAGCAGGAGGATCGGATGGGAGAGGAACGCCCGGGCGATGGCCACTTTCTGCTGCATCCCGCGGGACATCTCCTCCACCGGCTGGTGGATGCTTTGCCCGTTGACGCCCAAACGGGCAAGGATGCGCTGGGCCTCGCGGCGGGCCTGCGCTGGCGGCACGCCGTAGAGGCGGGCGGCGTACATGAGGTTTTCCATGGGCGAGAGGCGCTTGAAGAAGGCGGCTTCCACCGAGACCCGGTTGATGAGCCGCTTCACCGCCATTTCGTCGCGCTGCACATCGTGGCCGAAGACGGTGATCTGGCCGCCGTCAGGTTCCAGCAGGGTGGCCACCAGCCGCACCAGCGTAGACTTGCCCGAGCCGTTGGGGCCGAGGATCCCCAGAATCTCCCCGCGATGCACCGTCAGGCTCACGTCGTTCACGGCCAGCACCTGGCGCTTGGGCGCGGTGGGCGAGCCGTCGCCCCGGCGCAGGCGCGGCCACCAGGCCGGCGTCTTCGCCCCGTGTTTGCCGAAGGTCTTCAGGGCATGCTCTACCGAGAGAGCTACCGCTTCGTTCATCACGGTCATGGTTCACTTCCTTCACTCAACTTGCAGCCTTTGCCCTCCGTGGCCCACCAGCATGCGGCACATCTGAATGCCGAAGCGCTGGGTGAAGCCCAGCCGCTGGTAGATCGGCAGCGCGCCGGTGGGGTTCTCGGCGTCCACGAAGAGGTAGGCGCTGGTCATCCCGGCGTGGCGCAGCGACTGAAGGCCCAAGATGGCCAGGGCCTGGCCTAGCCCACGCCCGCGGTAGGGGCGACGAACGCCCAGCTTATCCAACAGGCCCTCTGGTCGCCCCACTTGGGCGGTGTGGTGCGGCTCCACCTGGCACAGGCAGAAGCCGGCCGGTTCGTCACCTACTGCGGCGTTGAACGCCAACAGGCAGAGCGTCGGCCGGAACTGGGGTGAGGCCGCCAGCTCGGCCCACTGCTGGGGCGTGCGGTCAGCTCGCCCCCAGTGGTCAGCGAACGTCTCGGCATCCAAGGCGCTCAACAGCTCCAGGTCGCCGTCGAGGCCGTAGGGGCGCACCACGAGCCCGGCCGGCAAGGTGGGCCTGGGCAGCCGCTCCAGCGAAGGCAGCGCCATCTGCAGCAGTACACGCTGCGGCTGGAGCCCTACCGCTTGGCAGGCTGCGCCGAGGCTCGTCTCGTCGGGACGGCAGCCCACGTGGAGGTAGACCGGGCCAGCTGGGAGCTCCGGCAGGCGCTGTTGTGCCACCTGCAGCGCTTGCCGCAGCAGCCCTTCTTCGGTCCCTTGGCCCCGGTGGTCTGGATGCACCGTGGGCCGGGCGGGGAACACCGTCTCCCGCCCCTCGCCTCCCAGCAGGGGGAATGGGTGGACGAAGCCCACCAGGCGGCCCCCGCTTTCCAGCGCCACGAACGCCTCGCGCAGCGGGTCGCGGCCTGATGCGGTCAGTTGGCGGGCCAGGGCTTCTGGCGTGACCGCCCGACCGGCGCGCTCCTCGGCCTCCACGGCCTCCATGAGCTGCGCCAGCGCCGGGAGGTCGCCCGCTTGGTACCGGCGGATCTGGGTCATGCTGGACGCTCCTCTGTCTGAAGCACGGTCTGGTAGGCGATGATGCACCGTCTGGGGCCGAAGCCGGCCCGCCTGTAGAGGCGCGGGGCGCTGGTGGCGTTGTCGCCGTCCATGTGCAGGTAGGCGCATTCCATGCCTTCCCGGCGCAGCGCGTCCAGCGCCTGCAGCAGCAGGGCCAACCCCAGCCCGCGACGGCGCCAGATGGGCCGCACGCCCAGCCCGGCGATGTAGCCTTCCTGCCGCCCTGCCTGAGCCATGTGCTCTGGGCTGATCTCAGCCATGGAGTAGCCGGCCGGCGCCGCCTGGCCATGGGCAAAAGCCAAGAAACAGAGATCAGGCCGACCGTGGGCCTTGGCGAACTCGTGGGCCCATTCTGGCGCGGTCATGCTCTCTTCGCCGGGGTGGTCCATGAAGGCCGCCCTGTCCAGGTCCGCCAGAGCCTCCAGGTCGTCTGGCAGCCGAAGCGGACGCCAGCCGAACCCCGCCGGCAGCGCCGGTTGGGGCAGGCCCACCAGCGACGGCGCGGCCATCTCCCAGAAGCGCCGGGTCGGCCGCAACCCCAGGCTCTCGGCCAGGGCGCAGCCGGGGGTCATCCGCTCATCTACCGTCACTTGCACCACCAGCCGACCGTCGGCCGTCTCTGGTCGCCGCGCCTGAGCCAGCGCCAGGCCGGCTTGCAGCAGGCGGCGGCCGAGCCCCTTGCCGCGGTAAGCTGGGTGCACCAGGGCGTGGGCGGCGAAGAGGTTCTCCCGCTCGCCCGGCCGCAGTTGGGTGCGCAGGCAGCCCACCGGCGCTCCGCTGGCTGCCTCTGCCACCCACACATCCCGCAACGGCGCCTGGTAGGGCCCGTGGAGCTGGTGGTACAGGGCCTGCGGTGTGGTGGGTTGGGGCGGCAGGCCCCACGTGGCGTGGTCAGCCGCCGCCGCTTCGTTGATGAGCCCCACCAGGGCCGGCAGGTCCTCTTCTTGGTATGAACGGATCTGGATCATCTCCCTCTCCTCACTTGCGTGCGCTGCGCTCAGCCGTTGCGCTTCAGCTTGCCGGCGCGCTTGGCGTAGCGCTCGGCCTGGCGGAAGGCGTAGACGCCCACGGGGATGGAGACCACCCCCATGGCCAACAACGGCCAGACGAAGTGCAGCATGGCCGCGGTGCTGGCTCCTTCCAGCAGGCCGGCCCGCATCCCTTCTAGGACGTAGGTGGCCGGCGAGACCCGCGCCGCCGGCTGCAGCCACTGGGGCAGCACCGACACCGGGTAGTAGACCCCCGAGACCAACAGGATCAGGGCCTGGAGCACGTGGGTCATCTGGGCGCCCCTCTCGGGGAAGAGCAACGGAAGCACCGCCGCCAGGCTGCCCAGGCCGATGAACGAAAGGCTCCCCGCAAGGAGCACCAAGGCGCCGCCCCACAGGTTGGCCTGCCCCAGGTCCAGTTGGAAGAA
>JAAYZY010000149.1 GCA_012514615.1 Chloroflexota bacterium
CGACGACCGAGACATCGTCCTGCTGCCCGTCTTCCTGCTGTTGCTTCTGCTGGTGGGCTCTTCCGTAGCCACGCTGCTCTCGGCTCGCTGGCACACACAGCCCGGGGCGTTCGCCGCCTTGGGCGTCCTCACGGTGACGGCGCTGTTGCTGGTGGTCTGGCTGTTGGGCCGTGAGCTCACCGCCGACGCTGCCCCTCGCCGGCAAGCGGCTCGGCGGAGGGTCTGGCGCGTCGTTGTGGCCTTGCTTCTGGCGCAGCTCTCGCTGTTCACCGCGCTCAACCTGGGCGGGCAGGCCCGTTTCAGCTGGAGCGTGCTGTCGCCGCAGTTGGTGGGCTTCTCGCTGGTGCTGCTGTGGCTGGCGGTGAGCATGGTGATGGCCCGGCAGCAGGAGGGCCATCCGAGCGGGCCCGCCCACAACGCCATGTCGCGCACCCAAGCGGTGGTGGTGATGCTGGCCATGTGCTTGGTGTTGGTGGTGGCCACGGTATTGACGGTGAACATGCCCTATTGGCTCACGCGGGAGCAGGTTCTGGAGGCCGTGGCGGCTCACGCTCTGCTGCTGATGCAGGCCTGGCCATTCGTGGTGAATGGCGGCGCCTTCGCCCTGCTGGTGATCGCGCTCATGGCTGCCCACGAGCTGGGGCACGGCCTGCTGGCCGCCCTCTGCGGGCTGCCGGTGAGCCGCGTGGTGGTGGGCAGCCTCAAGGGCGAGCCGCTGGCCGTGCTGCACCCCGGGGGCCAGCGGGTGGAGGTCTACCGCCGTTTGCCCATCCTCATGGCGCTGGACGTGGACGACCAAGCCTTGATCAGCGCCGGGTTCCTACGGCGTACGGCTTTCGGCCTGGCCGGCCCACTGGCCAACTGCGTCTTGGCTTTTGCGGTGGGGGTAGGGTTCCTGGGGCTCGGTCGGGGCAGCGCGCTGGCCGGTGAGTTTGTGGCCCACAGCGGCCGGGCCATGGCCACCTTCTTCCTGGGACCGTTGGGCTTTGGCAGCGCGGCGGAGTTCTTCAACAGTCCGCTGTTGGGCACGCTGCAGGCTGCCCAGAACGCCGGGCTGCCCAGTGCGGCGGCCTGGTGGATGGCGCTCAATGCCTTGGTGGGGGTGGCCAACCTGCTGCCGCTGCCGGCCCTGGATGGCGGGTTGGTGGCGGTGTCGCTGTGGATGCGCCTGGCAGGGGAGGGGGAGCCTGCCGCTGCGGTCTTCCGACGCTGGTACGCGGCCGCGCCCAAGGTTGCCGCCTGGCTTCCCTGGCTCTTTGTGGCGCTGACGGTGGTGCACGTGGTGCGGCTGGCGTTGGGCTTGTAGGGCGCGCGCCCCCGGTTGGTATCCTTCGCAGCCCGCCCGTCGGTAGAGAAGACCGAGGGCGGGCTGCTGTCTGCGCCCGGTGGGGCTAGAGCGCGACCTTGTGCAGGGTGTGCGGCAGGCCGGTGAGGGTCTGGCAGCCCTGGTCGGTGACGGCGACGATGTCTTCCATGCGCACGCCGAAACGGCCGGGTAGGTAGACTCCCGGCTCCAGACTGAAGGTGTAGCCTTCTTCCAGGGGGAGCTCGTTGCCGGCCTGGATGCTGGGCAGTTCGTGGATATCCAGACCGATGCCGTGGCCGGTGCGATGAATGAACCGATCGCCATAGCCGCGTTCGGCCAGGTGGCGTCGGGCCGCCGCGTCCACCTGGCTGGCCGACACGCCCGGCCGCACCGCGGCGCGGGCG
>JAAYZY010000150.1 GCA_012514615.1 Chloroflexota bacterium
CCTGCGGCGCTTCGGCTCGGTGCCCCATTCGGGGTTTGGCCTTGGGGTGGAACGGACGGTCATGTGGATCTGCGGCATCCCTCACATCCGGGAGACGATCCCCTTCCCCAGGCTGCTGGGCCGCATCTACCCATAGCGCCGCGCTTGAGACGCCGACGCGCCTAGGCTGTCGACTCCCCTGCCGCCAGCCTAGGCGCCACTGCCTACCCCACAATCGCATCGGCCCACACGTCCATGCACTTCCTTTCGGAGTTGAACCCAGCGCCATCCTTGCCGGTGAGTAGGTTGTGTGCCTCCTGCACACCGACACAGGGCCGCATTGACCAGGCCGAGAGTGGTTCGGACATGCCCACACACCGCGACAGACCCGCAGACGATGCACAGAGGGTGGAGCGGCTCCTCCGGGAAGCAGCCGAGCTTGCGGCGCGAGGTGCACACGGCGAAGCCCGGGCCCGCCTGGCGGAGGCCACGGATGCAGCGCCGCACAGCGAGGCGGCCTGGCTAGCCCGGGCCAAGCTGGCCACCGATCCATGGATGGCCGCGGCCTTCGCCGGCCGGGCGCTGGAGGCTAATCCCCACAACGCCGAAGCCCAGAGCCTTGCCGCCGTCGCCCACCGGCAGTTGGGGGGCGCGCCGGCGGCTCCGGCCGTCCAGGCAAGCGAAGGGCCCGCGAGCCAACCTCGCAGCGGCAGGGGCGCGGTGGCTGCCGCGCTGAATCGCCTGGGGTACACGGTGGTGGTGCTCCTGGCCATCGTCTACCTCACCTTCTTCGGCCTGGAGATGGCCCGCAGGCCGCGGCTCCTGCCGGCCCTGGGCCACGGCGCCACGGAGACCCTGGGTTACCTGGGGCAGCTTGCCCAGGGCGACCTGGGCGTCTCCACATCGGTGCGCGCTCGCTTGGTGATCCCTGTAGCCGAGGTGCTGCCAGACGCATTCCTCAAAAGCCTGGGGCTGCTTTTGTTCGCGGTGGTACTGGCAGCCATGATCGGCATCCCTTTGGGCAGCCTGGCAGCGCGGCCCCAACGGTCCCCTTCGGCGGGCCTGCTCCTGGTCTCCTTGGTCGGGGTGTCGCTGCCCAGCTTCTTCACCGCCCTCCTGCTGCAGCTCGTCGTCATCTGGATGGTGCGCACCTTCGAGCGGCAGATCCTGCCGGTGGGCGGCTTCGGCTGGGATGCCCACATCCTCCTCCCGGCCTTGGTGTTGGCGGCTCGCCCCATCGCGCAGATCTTCCGCGTGACCAGCGTCTCCCTGGCGCAAGTGCTGGAACAGGACTATATCCGCACCGCTCGCAGCAAGGGGATCCCCCCGCTGCCGCTCCTCTGGCGACACGTCTACCGCAACGTGGCCATTCCCGTCCTCACCACCATCGGCCTTTCCATCCGCTTCTCCCTCATCAGCCTGCCTGTGGTGGAAGTCTTCTTCTCGTGGACCGGGGCAGGGTTCAACCTGATCCGAGCCATCTCCCAGAACGACGATCAGTTGGCAGTAGCGTTCGTCCTCAGCTTCGGCCTGTTCTTCCTGCTGGTCAACCAGGCCCTGGAGACTCTGTATCGCCGCATCGATCCCCGTCTGCGTCAGGCCCAATGCCTGGCCGTAGCCCGGCGGGCCGACCTGCGCGACGGATTGAGCGGCCTCTGGATGCTGCTGGTGGAGAGCATTCCCATTCGCTGGCTGCGCCGGGGAACCGCAGCAGACCGCGACGAA
>JAAYZY010000151.1 GCA_012514615.1 Chloroflexota bacterium
CTTCCTGGAAGATGGCGAGCTGGCCGTGGTGACGCGGACGGGCGCCCGCTGCCTGCGGTTGGATGGCCGGCAGGTGGCCAAGCAAGAAGTCGCCGTGCCTTGGGACCCGGTCTCCGCAGCCAAGGGGCCTTACCGCCACTTCATGCAGAAGGAGATCCACGAGCAGGCCCGGGCCGTTGCCGATACCATTCGGGGCCGGGTCGATTTCGCCCACAGCGTCATCCACCTGCCGGATCTGGGTCTGGATGCTCGCTGGCTGCGGGATCTGGAGCGCGTGGTAGTGGTGGCCTGCGGCACTTCGGCCTACGCCGGGCAGGTGGGCAAGTTCCTGCTGGAGTCGCTGGCCCGGACGCCGGTGGAGGTGGACTATGCCTCGGAGTTCCGCTACCGCGACCCATTGGTGAACAACCGCACGCTGGTGGTGGCCATCACCCAGTCAGGCGAGACGGTGGACACGCTGGCGGCCATGGACGAGGCCCGGCGAAAGGGAGCCAGACTGGTGTCGGTGGTCAACGCCATCGGCACCCAAGCGGCCCGTCTGTCGGACGGAGTCATCTACATGCAGGCCGGACCAGAGATCGGCGTGGCCTCCACCAAGGCGTTCACCACGTCGGTGGTGGACCTGTTCCTCCTGGGCGTCCATTTGGGCACGGCGCGCGGCCTGTTGGATGAGGCCACCCGAGGAGGCTTGCTGGATGAGTTGGCTCGCCTGCCGGACCTGGTGGGCCAGGTCCTGGCCGATGAGTCGCCCTACGAGGAGCTGGCCAACCAGTTTCACCGTGTGGGGCACTTCCTGTTCCTGGGGCGGGGCATCAACTACCCGGTGGCGTTGGAAGGGGCGCTCAAGCTCAAGGAGATCAGCTACATCCATGCCGAGGGATACCCGGCGGGGGAGATGAAGCACGGCCCGATCGCCCTGGTGGACGAGAAGATGCCGGTGCTGGCCATCGCCCTGCAAGACCCCCTGTACGACAAGATGGTGAACCAGATCGAGCAGGTGAAAGCCCGTGGGGGCGTCGTCATTGCCCTAGCCACAGAGGGGGATCAAGGCATCCTGGGCAAGGCCGACCACGTGCTGACCTTGCCGGCGGTGCACCCGCTGCTGAGCCCGGCGCTGGCGGTGGTGCCGTTGCAGCTCCTGGCCTACCATTTCGCCGTGCGGCGGGGCTGCGACGTGGACCAACCGCGCAACCTGGCCAAGTCGGTCACGGTGGAGTGAGAGCGACCTTGCGCTTGGTGTTCGTCTGCCCGTTCGGACTGACCAAGAAGGGGACGGTGGCTGCCAGGGTCCTGCCGGCGGCGCGGGCCCTGGCTGGCCGCGGCCACCAGGTGACGGTGTTGATCCCGCCCTGGGATGACCCGCAGCGGGCCGGCCAAGAGCAGGTGGAGGGCAGCCTGCGGGTGCGGCACCTGCGCATGGGCGGCGGTTGGCTGCCCCTGGCGGCGCGCTTGGCGGCGGAAGCTTGGGCGGCCCAGCCTCATGTAGTGCACCTGTGGAAGCCCAAGGGTGTGGCGGGCCTGGCGCACACGCTGTTGTGGGCGCGCCGTCGGCTGCCGGGCGGGCCTGGGCCGGCGCTGGTGGTGGACAGCGATGACTGGGAGGGGCCCGGTGGCTGGAACGATAGGGCCGGCTACCCGCGTCTGGCCCGACCGCTGTTCGCTTGGCAAGAGCGCTGGGGGCTGCGCCAGGCCCAGGCGGTGACCGTGGTCAGCGAGACGCTGGAGAGCTTGGCGTGGAGCCTGGGTGTCCCCCGCCAGCGGGTGCTTCGCCTGCCCAACGCCCTGGAGGAGACGCACCCGGCCCTGACAGCGGCGTCCTGGACGCCGCCGGCCGGGGGCGTACCGACTCTGCTCATCTACAGCCGCTTCTGGGAGTTCGACCA
>JAAYZY010000152.1 GCA_012514615.1 Chloroflexota bacterium
CTTCGGTCGCTGGGTATGGGTGCCGAAGGGGGGGCGGGAAAGGAGGCCGACGCCCAGGAGTGGGCCGACCAATTGGGGCATCAGATCTTCGCTCGCAGCGCGTTGGAGCAGCAGGTGACCTTGCTCAAGGACCTGATGCAGGGTGGACAGGACTACCACCGCCTCTGGCTGGGGGCGGAGTTGCTCACCTCGGTGCTGCCGGAAGACGAGAAGGTCCACCGCCTGGAGGAAGCGTTCGGTGCGGAGGCCGAGCAGCACCAGCCGTTCTTGCTGGCCATGGGCTTGGCTCACGAGGCGGCGGGAGACTACCCCACGGCGCGGGACTACCTGCTGCAGGCCCTGGCTCTGGACCCCCATTCCCACTTCGCCTACTACGATCTGGGCTGGGTGCAGCGCCAGATGGGCCGGCACGAAGATGCGGCCAGCAGCTTCCGCCGGGCCATCTCGCTGGAGCCGCAGTATGTGGATGCCTACAACCAACTGGGGATTACCTACTTCGAAGGCGACGACCATGCTCGGGCGTTGACCGCCTTCGAGTCGGCAGTGGCGCGGGAGCCTCAGAACGCCCACCACTACTTCAACATGGGCTACATGCACGAGCTGTTGGGCAACTATGCCGCGGCAGTCCGGGCTTTCGCCCAGGCGGTGCATCTGGATCCGAAGCATCAGGAGGCCCAAGCTCACCTGGGCGTGGTGCAGACGGCGTGCAACACCCCAGAGCTGGAAGCTCTGGACGGCGTACCGTTTGTGAAAGGCCTCTCGTTGGAGCAGCGCTTGCTCATCTGCCAGCACCTGCAACCGGTGGCCGTGGCCGAAGGGGAGACCGTCATCCGCCAGGGCGATGTGGGCGACGCGTTCTACATCGTGCAGGAGGGGCGCCTGCAGGTGACCATCGCTGGCCAGCGCGGCGAGGAGATCTCCATGGGCGACCTGGAGAAGGGAGGCCACTTCGGGGAGATCGCCTTACTGGAAGAGGGCGACCGCCGTCGCACCGCCACCGTGAGGGCGTTGACTTCGGCTCACCTGCTGACGCTAAGCCGCGAGCACTTCGAACAAGTGCGGGCGGAGATCCCGGCGGTGGCGCAGAATGTGGTGCAGACGCGCAATCAGCGGCTGCAGCAAGACGTGCGCCGTACCCTGGAAGAGAATCAGCGCCGTTGGCACGGGGGCGTGACGGAAGAAGCTCCGCCCGCCGATGTGGCGCCGGCGGAGGATGCCGCTGATCAGGGCTTCTCTGTCTTGACGGCCATGGTGCTGCCGGCGGCTTCGTTCACCCAGGCCCTGGGTACGCGCACCATGATGCGCTTCCTGCGCGAGTTCTACCTGGAGATGCTCACGGTGATCGGCGAGCATGGGGTGGTTCGCCACTACTCTGGCGACCGCATCGTGGCCCTCTTCGATCTGCCCCAGCGCGCCGTGGAGGTGGGTCTGGCCATGCACCAAGCCTTCCGCCTGTTGGCGGAGCGGTGGCGCAAGGAGAGCCCGCTGGTGCCCGACCTGGGGGTTGGCATCGCCACCGGCCCCTTGGAGATGGAAGCGAACACCCTGTCCGGCCTGCCCATGAGCGTCTCTCTGGGCCTATCGCACCTGGACCGGGAGAGCTCTCGCCTCTTCACCGACGACAACACCGCCCAGGCGCTGGCCGATTCCCCTCTGGGGCCGCGCCTGACGCCGTTGCCGCAAGCGGTGCACCTGCCTGGCGTCGGCGACGCCCTGACCGTCTACCAGATGGACCTCAGCGAACTCTCCGCCTGAGTCGGTCCCCGCCTCCCTCCCAAAGGCCGCATCGGCTCCCACGTCTCCCCCGAGGTGGGAGCTTTGCGCTGGGCACCGATCTTGCATCTCCACTTGCCGACTCCCCATGGCGCCGTGATCTCGGCCCAGGCGCGGACATTCCCACGGCGCCGGGGCAGGGATGGGCACACTTCTTGCAACGACTGAGGACAGGCTGGCGGCATCTGGCCGTCAGATCAAGCCGAATCGCCAGGAGCCTGGAGAGATGGCACCTAAGAGGGTACTGATTATCGAAGATGCAGAGACGCTGGCCGTCTTCATGCGCCGTCAGCTGCTGGAGACCGCTGAGCCGTTTGAAGTGGAGAGAGCCTGCGGCGCGACCGGTGTCTCAGACGAGGAGTACGACTTGGTGGTGGCGAAACTGAGCGTGGACAACGGCCAAGGACCCAAAGGGCTTTGGGCAGCGTTGGGCGCGGAGTGTGGCCTCCATCCTCTGCAGGTCAGCCCGGCCACCCGAGGCGACTCGGAACCTTCTGCTCCCCACGAGGAGGCGATTCCCTCTCAGCCGCACCGCGGCATGGACTTCGATGGGGTGCGCGTGCTCTCGGTGCTGGTGGCCGATATCGAGCAATCCACTCCGTTGACGCGCTGCCTGGGGCCGCAGCGGATGCTGGAGTTCCTCAAGCTGTTCTACCTGGAGATGATCCGCGCGGTGGGCGACGCCGGCTGCACCAAGCAGTATGCCGGCGATCAGGTGCTGGCGGTGTTCGAGGATCCCACCGAGGCGGTGCGCACAGCCCTGCGGATGCAGACGGCCTTCACCGCCCTGTGTGCCCAGCACCTGCGCGGTCTGCCGGTGCGGCCGGGCCTGGGCATCGGCATCGCCACGGGCATGGTGGCAGGCGACGCTGACCAGTTCCGCCACGTCCTGGCGGGGGCGCCGGTCATCGCGGCCGCCCGCCTTTCGGGGTTGAGCAAGGGCAACGGCGGCATCCTCATCGACGAAACTACCCATCGGGCTCTGCGGGGGAGCGTCACTTCGCTGCGGCAGGCCAAGCCTCGTCACATCAAGGGCTTCGAAACGCCGCTGCAGCTCTACCGCGTGGTGGAAGATAACCCGACGCTGCCGAGCGTGCGCCAGCCTCAACTGCTGGCGACGGCGGGAATGGCAACCTAGAGACGATTGCATCAGGAGAGGGAGGCAGATGTGGCAATGGTCGATACAGTGAAGCTGAGCATGGCGGTGCTCATGTTCCTTCTGGGGCTGGCCTCGTGCGGC
>JAAYZY010000153.1 GCA_012514615.1 Chloroflexota bacterium
CGGGGGAAAGCCCATGGGCGCAGCCCAAGCGCTACGGGCGCTCCGCCGGCAGCCCCGTGGGGGAGGCCATCTCGGAAGCAGCCGACTCCCAGCGGTCTACCATGTGGCGTTGAACCATGACCTCGCCCAGACCGTCGTTGCGGCGCAGAAGCACGACCCCGTAGTCGAACCGCTCCACGCGACCCACCAAGCGATCCCCACTGCGCAGGACGAGCGTCATCGGCTGCTCGTGCTTCTGCGCCTGCTCCAGGGCCGCAGAGAACAGCTTGCGCGACAGAGCGCGCCGCCAGCGCAGCTCGTCCACCGGTACCTGGAAGTAGGCGGCCAACCTCTCCAAGGTGGCGTCGCTGCCCACCACGCGGTAGCACTGCTCGATCATGCGGTACTCGCCGGCAGCGATGCCGCCTTGTTCGGCCATCTCCCACGGCGTCGGCGCGCCGTGCACCGCTCGCAGGTAGCGCAGGAAGTCCCCCAGGCTCATCGTGGCCTCTCTCCGTCCCCGACCTGTCGCTGATAGTAGGCGATGGCCAGTTTCCGCAACGTGGTCTCTGTGCAGTTCTCCGCCGAGTGGACGGTGATGGTATAGGGGCTGAACCCCACCACTCGGCCCTGCACCCGCTCACCGTCGAACAGCACAAAGGTGAGCTCTGCCTGGTCTGCCTGGCAGGTCGTGAGGTACTGGAACTCAAAGGCGTCCACAGACTCTGGCAGGTAGGGGCGCTTGCGTCTCCCCGGCGGGCCTTCCCAGGCGTCCCGAGCCACCTTCTGGTGCAGCTCCGCCAGAGCCTTGCTGGCCTCTGCCCGATTGAGCTCCGCCAACGGCTTGCCGGCTGTCTGCACCAGGGCCGCCTCGTCAAGGCCCAGGCGCGCCCCCAAGCTTCGCATGTGCTCAAGTTGGGAAGCCCGGGCCGGCTGAGGCGGTCGGGGTTGCCGCTTGGCTGCCGGGCGCTTGGCGACGCCCTGGGGGCGACGGTCGGGGCGGAGGCAAGGCGGCTCACTGCGCGCCTCCCGCGGCTCCTCCGGCGTCGGCGGCCTTTCATCAGGCTGCCTGGGCGCGGGCGCCGAGCGGGCCTTGATATCCCATTCCTCCACGTAGAGAGCGCGGGCCAGGCGCGTCAGGTCTTCGCTGCTGACGCCGCGCTGCCCCTGCTCATACTCGTTGATGCGGCGCGCCGGCACCCCCGACTTGGAACTCAGCTCGCTCACTGTCATTCGCTTCTGCTGTCGAATCTGCCAAAGGTCCTGCATGCCGTACCCCTTCTGCGCCTGCCCGCAGTCCCAACGCAACACACCTGAATGCACGTTCCGGGAACCACTGCGCCGTGCTCTGCCGCGCCTGAGCTGTCTGCACCGGCGGCGCTCCCCCCCTGGTCTTTTGTGCAACTTCGGTGCCAGACCACAAGGCAATGCGACGACGAAATCGGTGCGCCAACGCCGGCTCGGCTGGAAAGGGAGACGGTCATCGGGCTGGGCCCAGTAGCGAACCGGCCGGGCGGCTTCCGCCGCGACGCGTAGCTGCTGGCTTGCCACCTTGACGGAAACGCCCAAGGCGAGTACAATGGGCTTGTTTGCGCAAGGCCAGCGCGCACTTCCTTTCTAGACGCACTCCCTTTCGCTGAGGGGTCACGATGCCGATCTACGAGTACCAGTGTACCGAATGCAGGACTCGGTTCCAAGCCCTGCGCCGCATGAGCCAGGCCGATGAGCCGATCGAGTGTCCGGCATGCCATGGGCAGCAAACGGAACGAGCGGTGTCGTTGTTCGTCATCTTCAGCCGTTCTGCCGAAGGCAGCAGTGTCTCCGTGTCCAGCAGCGGCGGCTGCGCCAGCTGCGCCGGCGGCAGCTGTGCCACGTGCAGACACTAGGCGCCGCGCCTCCTTGACCGTCTTGGCGTCTCCAGCGTTGGTGGGTACAAGCAACGCTGGGGCGTTTTGTTGGACCCGCCCGGTCCACAAGCAAGTCGCGTGTCTGAACCTGAGTCAGCGCAAGGAGAGTGATTGATGGAACTGTTCGAGAAGTGCTTCAACTTCACCATCGCCCGGGAGGCTGAGGAGCAGGGGATCTACCCCTATTTCATGCCGCTCTCTGACACCGAAGGCACCGAGGTGGTGATCAACGACCGCAAGCTGATCATGATCGGGTCCAACAACTACCTTGGGCTCACCACCGATCCCCGAGTGCGCAATGCCGCCATCGAAGCAATCCGGCAATACGGCACCAGTTGCACCGGCTCCCGTTTCCTCAACGGCACCTTGGAGCTTCACCGCGAGTTGGAGCGGCGTCTGGCCCAGTTCGTAGGCATGGAAGCGGCGCTGGTCTTCAGCACCGGCTACCAAGCCAACGTTGGCACCATCTCGGCGCTGGTAGGTCGGGGCGACTACGTCATCACCGACAAAGAAGACCACGCCAGCATCATCGACGGCTGCAAGCTTTCCTACGGGCAGATGAAGCGCTTCCGTCACAACGACCCCGAGAGCCTGGACCAGACGCTTCAGGCGCTGCCTGCAGACGGCGGTAAGCTGGTGGTGGTGGATGGCGTCTACAGCATGGGCGGCGACATCGCGCCGCTCCCGGACCTGATCCCCGTTTGCCAGAAGCACGGTGCGCGCCTCATGGTCGACGATGCCCATGGCGTCGGCGTCCTAGGCGACGGCCGCGGCACCGCAGCGCACTTCGGCATCACCGAGGGCGTTGACCTGGTGATGGGTACCTTCAGCAAGTCGTTCGCCTCCTTGGGCGGGTTCATCGCCGGCGAGGATCGGGTCATCCACTACATCCAGCACTTCGCCCGCTCGTTCATGTTCAGCGCCAGCGCGCCGCCGGCCAATACTGCGGCAGCCATGGCCGCCCTGGAGATCATGGAGGCTGAGCCGCAGATCTGCCGCCGGGTGGTCGAGATCGGCCACCGGATGCGCAAGGGCTACGCGGAGATGGGGTTCAACACCGGCGACAGCCAGACCCCCATCATCCCCATCATCCTGGGCGATGACATGCTCACGCTGTTCACCTGGAAGAACCTGTTCGACGCTGGCGTCTACACCAACCCGGTGTTGCCGCCAGGCGTGCCCCCCAGCAAGTCGCTGTTGCGCACCAGCTACATGGCTACTCACACCGACGAACAGATGCAGAAGGTGCTGGATGCCTTCCGCTGGGTGCGAGACGCCATGGAGCTGCACTGATCCCCACATGCCAGCAAAGCAAGGGGCTGCCCAGGTTGGGCAGCCCCTTCTATGTCCCTCGCGTTCGCCTGGCTTCGAAGAGCAGCACACCAGCGGCCACGGCCACGTTAAGCGACTCTACCCCAGCCTGCATGGGGATGTGCACCCGCCCGCTGGCCAACGCGGCCGCTTCGGCGCTGGCCCCCTCGGCCTCGCCGCCCATGAGCAACGCCGAAGGGATGCCCCAGTCCACCTCTGTGTACGGCCTGCCGCCGCTCACATCGGCCAGCCAGACCGGCCGCCCCAGCAGCCGGCGGCCGATCGCTTCCCAAGAGAGGCGCGGCCGCAGCGGCACCCGGAACAAGGCCCCCATGGCTGCACGCACCGACTTGGGATTGTAGGGGTCGACCGTCCCCGGCGGCAGGAGCACTTCTTCCACCCCGGCCGCGCTGCACGTTCGCAAGATGGCGCCCAAGTTGCCCGGGTCCCGCAGGCGGTCCAGGACGAGGATCACCCCCGGCGCTCCCGGCGGCAGCGCCTCCATGGGCACCGCGGCCACCACCCCTTGCGGAGCCACCGTGCATGCGAGCGACGCCAGGACCCGCTCCGACACCGGCAGGACCCGGTCACGCAGCGCAGCGCTTTCCTCAAGCGCTTGGGCCAACAGGCGCCCACGAGCCGTCTCCTGCAAGCCGAGCGCGCAGAAAACGAGAGCGGGGGTTCTCCCCGCTCTCAACGCTTCCTCCACCAACCGCACCCCTTCAATGAGGTAGTGCTGCTCGGCCTGGCGAGTGTGCAGCCGATTCAACGAGCGCGCCCAACGCACCTTGTCGTTGGCCAGGCTAGTGATCAGCTCCATCGCCGCGTCACATGGCGGCGCGGGCCGTCTCCACCAGCTTGCCAAAGCCGGCTGGATCCTGCACCGCCATATCGGCAAGGATCTTGCGGTCCACCTCTACGCCTGCCTGCCGCAACCCGAAGGTGAACTGCCCATAAGTGAGGCCATTGGCCCGCGCCGCAGCGTTGATCCGAGTGATCCACAGCCGACGCATGTCGCGCTTGCGATTGCGGCGATCCCGATAGGCATAGGCCAGCGACTTGAGCATGGCCTCGTTGGCCTTGCGGAACAGTCGCCCTCGCACACCGTACTGCCCTTTGGTTATCGACAGCACCGTCTGGTGCCGCCGCCTACCTGTTACGCCACCCTTTGCTCTTGGCACAGCCGTTCCTCCCCCCTGTGGGACGATGGTCCCACAAGCCTATTACTTATCCAGGTATGGTGCAAGCCGCTGGACCCGCTTGCGGGTCCCCAGATCGGTCACTTCCAGCATCTCCGAGAAGAGCGCTTTCACCCGCCGTGGCTTCTGCCGCCGCAGGTGGCTCTTGCCGATCTTGGTCCGCATCAGCTTGCCCGACCCACTGTACTTGAACCGCTTCGCGGTCGATTTATGCGTCTTGATCTTAGGCAACTCTCCGACCTCCCACGTTCTCCAAACTGACTGAGCTCCAGGCCCAACACCGCTTCATGACACAACAAACCGCGTCCTCGGCCTGATGGAGGTGCTGCCCTCGCAAGGGCCAAAGACGCGCGCCGCCAGCAACAAGCTACCCAATCCGCCCGCCTACCGCTCTTTGTGGCCCTGCGGGCTCAGAATCATCAACAAGCTGCGCCCATCTGGCTGAGGCGCTTGTTCCACCGTGGCCAGGTCGCCCAGCTCATCGGCCACCCAGCGCAAGATGTCCAGCCCCACCTCGGGATGCGTTACCTCCCGCCCACGAAAACGGATCCGCACCTTGACCTTGGCCCCGCTCTCGAGGAACTGGCGCGCCCGCTTCACCTTGTATCCCAGGTCGTGCTCCCCGGTCTTGGGCCGGAAATGGATCTCCTTGACCTCGGTGACTTTCTGGGACTTGCGCGCTTCTCGCTCCTTCTTGGATCGTTCATAAACAAACTTGCCGTAGTCCATCAGGCGCACCACTGGCGGATCAGCGTTGGGCGCAACCTCCACCATGTCGACTCCCTGCTCTTCAGCAAGACGAAGCGCCTCTCGCGTGGGCAGGACGCCAACTTGCCTCCCATCCTGGGTGATCACTCGGACCTGCGGAACCCGAATCTGCTCATTGATGCGTTGTGACTTGCTGCTTATTTTACCCACCTCTCCTGTCAGAACCAGGCCCCACTCACACACTGTGGATAGAGGCCACGCTACGCAGCAGAAGACGCTGCACAATGGAGAAATATACCATAAGGGAATGGAGAAGTCAAATCCCCATCTGAACTGCGCCGGGGTGACCTGGGCAGCAAGCCGCTGCCCCAATTCTCCCACCGCTTTCGCCTTGCCAGTACCGCAAGACCCTTCTGTATCAAAGAATTACCTGGATAGCTTTCCATACAGAACAGTTGCACTTGACTCTTTTGCATAGTATGTGTATGATCTCACGAGAAGACGTTTGTCTGCCGGACCTGGCCCCACTTCGAGACGACGTCGGAAAGGGACCACGTCAACGACGGACACCAGGGGTGCTGCACGCAGCCCACGCCCTCAATGGGCCGATCGTTGTGACACGTGGATGAGTCTGCGGTCGCACGGTTGCGCGCAGCAAGCCGGTATCCAGCCGTTTGGCGCAGAGTAAGGAGGGTGTCATGCGGCGAACAGGGACGCCATGCTCGCTAGGAGCGACGGTGTCGGCTGCACTGTTGTGCAGCCTCTTGCTGGTCTCAACCTTCGGGGGTGCGGCTGCGCCTGTGGCTCAAGCCGGTCCCTACACGGGCGTTGCCGAGGCAGAACTCCTGCAAGGCGGCGGCGCGATCTGGACCACCGCCGACAGCTGCGCCGGCGGCGAGCAGGACGCCAACTCGTTCGTTCGAGGCGAGACGGTCTACATCAACGGGAGCGGCTTCGCCCCCGGAACGTACGACTGGAGCATCACCGGGACGCCGGGCAGCTGCGACGGCAACGCCGTCGAGGCATCTGGCACCATCACTGTGGACGCATCGGGGGCGTTCTGCATCCAGGCCTACCTCGTCCAGTGGGACGACTGCGGGACCTACCAGGTGAAGTTGGGCTCCAAGGGCGACAACTACCGAGTGGACGGCCCCACCCTCACCCCCAGCCCCACCGCTACCAACAGCCCTACCCGGACGCCCACGGCCACGCCCACCGACACGCCAACAGCGACGCCCACTTGGACGCCTACGCCCACCGACACACCAACCGACGTGCCAACCTACACACCGACACCCACCGACACGCCGACG
>JAAYZY010000154.1 GCA_012514615.1 Chloroflexota bacterium
ACTCGCTGCTGCCTGTCTTGGACGACCCGCTACGCTTGGACGATCGCCGCTTCATCATCAACCCGGGCAGCGTCGGGCAGCCCCGAGACGGCGACTACCGCGCCAGCTACGCGCTGCTGGATACGGAGCAGCAGGCGATTCGGTTCTGCCGGGTTGCCTACCCCATCGAGACGACCCAAGAACAGATGCAGGCCTTGGAGATGCCGCCTCGCCTCATCGCACGGCTCAGCTACGGTTGGTGATGGAACCCCGAGCCCCTGGGCGACGTCTAGCCAGTGAGCGGGGCAGCAGGCCCCCGCTGGCCGATTCCAAGTGCAGGACAAAGGAGAGGATGCCGTGAGAAGCCAAGTCAGACGCCCCAGGTTCGCCGTTGTTGTTGCCCTGAGTCTGCTCGCCATGGTGGCCGCCGGCTGCGCTGCTGCCCCATGGAGCGCCCCGGCCGAGAGCCCCCAGGTGAGGGAGGAGTTCGGCTCGGCCCCGATGCCCATGTCGGCCCCCACCACGGCGGCCGCCGTGGATTACGAGCGGGAGAAGCTCGCCGCGGATGCCGCCAACCAGAGTGCGGTATCGCCTCAGCGCATGATCGTGAAGACTGCGCGCCTCTCCCTGACCGTGCAGGACACGGCCAAAGCGGCTGAAGACGCCCAGAACCTGGCCACCAGCTTGGGGGGCTTCGTAGCCACCTCGCAAACCTACTACCGCGGTGACCAGTTGGCGGCCTCCATGACCCTGCGCGTGCCGGCCGACCGTTTCGAAACCGCCGTCCAGGAGATCAAGGCGCTTGCCGTGCGGGTGGAGAACGAGACCCTGGGCGGGCAAGATGTCACCGAAGAGTATGTGGATCTGGAAGCTCGCCTACGCAACCTGGAGCTGACGGAAAAGGAACTGCAACAGTTGCTCACCGAGGTGCGGGAGCGCACCAGCAAGGCCGAGGATGTGATGGCTGTCTACCGGGAGTTGGTGCAGATCCGGGGCGAGATCGAACAGACCAAGGGCCGCATGCAGTACCTGGAGCGCTCAGTGGGCTTGGCGACCATCGATCTCGAGCTCACGCCCCACGAGCTGACGCCTCGGGTCACCGAGAAGGGTTGGCAGCCGCTGGTGACCCTGAGGGACTCCAGCCGCTCCCTGGTGCGGGCGCTGCAAGGGCTGGGGGACCTGGTGATCTGGTTCGTGGTCTTCCTGCTGCCGGTGCTGCTGATCTTGGCCATCCCGGTAGCCCTGTTGGTGCTGTTGGTGCGCTACCTAAGCCGTCGCCGCAAGCGGCAGAGCTAGCCCGCCTGCCTGCAGAAGGCGAACCCAAGCGGGGGGCCAAGCTTGGCCCCCCGCTTGCTTGTCAGAGCGTCTTGGGCACGCCCCCTTCACGCTCTTTCAGGAGACGTCCATACTCCTCAAACCAGTCGCCCACCAGGTCGCCTTGACGTTGCAGGGCCAGCTGCTGCTCGCGCTTCTGCTGTCGCGCCAGGCGGCGCCAGATCTCGTTGGCCACTTCCCTGGGCTTGTACACGCCGCGGAACTCGAATTTGGAGGTCTGCCCAGCCGTCTCAATCAGCACGTCGCCAACCATGAGGAAGTTCTGCACTGCGCCGTCCATCTTGTAGGCGATGTTCTGGATCCGCCCCAGCTCCCCCTCTTTGCGCACCACCTTGCCCAGCAAGGGCCGGCGAGTCATATCCACCAGGCGGCCGCCTGAGACTTGGTAGATGTCGTTACGCCAGTCCTCGTATTGGTACCACCAGAGGAACAGCCCCAGGCCCGCCAGCAGCATGGGCAAGACCCAGAATGGACCATTACCGGCAAAGGCAACGCTCAATGCCAGGGCCACTGCCACCAGCAACACCGGTCCAGCCACCTTGGCCAGAAGAATCGACCAGTGCTTGCGCCAGGTGACGATCTCGCCATGTTCCTCACGGAAGCGCGGCAGGAGGTAGCCCACCGCAGCCCGCAACGCGCTGTCTTGCCTGCGTGTACGAGTCGGCCCTGGGGCACGGCCGCGCCTGGACGGTGGCTGGGGCGTCTCCGGGGCCGCCTCCTCGTCTTGGCCCATGCGCCGGCGCAGCTCGCGGCGGATCTGCGCCCGTTCGGAGGCGCGCTGCATGGCCAAGAACCGCCTCATCTGGGCAAAGATCGTTTCTTTCACCATGTCGGGGTCGGTCACGTAGGTGAAGCCCACCTGACCCGCCGCGCCGGCCGTCTCCACCCGCACGTTACCCACGCCCAGCATTCGCTGGATGACCCCCTCCATCACCACCCGCACATCCTGGATCTGGTGCAGCGCGGCTTCGGTGCGCTCCTCGCTGAAAAGCAGCACCTTCTCCATCTCGATCACTCGGCGGTTGGTGACCATGAAGAAGTCGTTGCGCCAATCCAGCACGTACCAGAACAGCCCCGCCAGCCCCGCCACAAACAGGGCCAGGCCGCCCAACTCCAGCCAGACGCCGGACGCAACCCCGGCGGCCACAGCGAACAGCAGAGCGCCAACGAAGCAAAGGGAGAAGGGGAGGGCCAACCGCGGGAGCAGCCACACCAGATGGCGGTGCAGGAAGAGGCTGGGCACCTCTCCGGGGTCCAGCCAGGCGAAATGGGGTGCGTAGTACTTCTGCCGCACCTCTTCGCGCATGCGCAGCCGCTGCTCCAGGCTGTGGCGCGACTCCAGCAGCTCCTGGAACTCTTCCCGGCTGATGCACAGTAGTCGGCATGCCGTCACGGCGATCATGGTGGCCTCGCGGGTTTCGCCGGTGAGCAACGAGGTCTCGCCGAAGGTGTCGCCACGCCCCAAGACGCGGCTGAGCTGCTCGAGACCGTTCTCATCCACCACCAACGCCCCCACCCGGCCTTCGAGGATGATGTAGAACGTGGTTCCCAGCTCGCCTTGCTGCCAGATGGCCGCGTTACGCGGGAAGGAACGTTCTCGAGCCAGCGCCGCCACAGCCGCCAGGTCGTCCTCGCCCAGGCCGCTGAACAGCTCTACTCGCTGCAGAATCGCCGGCACCGACATAGCCGCGGCATCCATCGTCATCGCCTTGCCTCTCTACCCACTCGGTCCCCGAACTGCGCCCACGTTCCCTCGCTGCACACGGTGTGCCAGCCCTGCCTCCTGGGCATAGCAGGCATCCCCGCCGCGGATGCCGAGCGGGGATGCGTCACAGGCGTTGCTTGGGCGGCGTCGG
>JAAYZY010000155.1 GCA_012514615.1 Chloroflexota bacterium
CGACGGCAAGGTCTACCTGGGTGTGTCTACCGAGTTCGGCGGGGCGGTGCATGCGCACTTCGTGTGCTATGACCCCGCCACCGACACCCTGCGGGATATCGTCCACCTGGAAGACCTGCTGCCGGAGGGGCGAGACCGCCTGCGGCCGCCCCATGCCAAGATCCATACGGCCATGATGGCCCATCCCGATGGACGGATCTTCTGGGTGAGCCACACCACCCCGCCCATCGAAGGGGAGCGGGTGCACCGCAGCCACGAGCTTTTCGGCGACCCGGAGCGGGGCTACCTGGGCAGTTGCGCCTTCGTCTACGACCCGGCTACAGATCGGGCGCAGAACCTGGGCCGCGTCTATCCGCACTGCGGCACCCGCTTTGCCACCCTGAACCCTGAACGGGACGAGATCTACACCGTCTCTTACCCCACGGCGCACTTCAACATCTTCCGCATCAACACTGGGGAATCGAAGGACTTGGGCCGCATCTCGCGCTACGACGCCATCGGCCCCTGCTGGTCGTCCCAGGGCTGCGCCTATACCACCGACGACGATGGCTACCTCATCCGCTACGACCCAGACAAGGAGACGTTGGAGCGGCTGCCGGTGCGCCTGCCCTCCCCCCCAGGGCACATGGGCCATCGCAACCGCGTCCGGCGCATCAAGGCCGGCCCCGATGGGGTGAAGCTCTACGGCCTGACCGGCCTTTCGGCCCGCTTGTTTGAGTATGATCCCGCCGTGGGGCGTTTCGGCCAGATGCGCGACCTGGGCCTGCTCATGGGCGAAGAACAGTTCGAGGCGCCCAACAACGTGCCCCAGGGCAAGGCTCTCACCTTCGGCCGCGATGGCTACATCTACATCGCCCTGAACGTGGGGGTTCTGGTGAACTGGAACACCAACCACAGCGTTCACATCATGCGCGTGCACCCAGAGAGCGGCGAGGCCGAGGACTTCGGGCGGGTGGAGGCGCCGGGCATGCTACCTCTCCACAGCATCCAAGATGCCTGCACCGACTCGGCTGGCAACATCTACTTCGGCACGGCGGTCGCCAAGCCCCCCGCCGTCTTGGCGGCGTTCCACCCAAAGGGTCTGCCGGGGGCCGTGGTGCGGGATCAGGCCGCCGAGCTGGCGCCGTATCGGCTTGCGCCGGCCGAGCTGAAGGCGCAGGAAGACGTAGCCAACGCCTTCATGGCCGATCGCTTGGTCTACTACATCGAGCGGAACTGGTCTTTCGTCTCCGAAGGCACGGTGCTGGCGCGGCCACTGGGCGTGCCCGGCTACATGCCGCCCATCCCCGATGGCGAATCGGCCGTCACCGCCTTGGCCATGGGGTCGCGGCGTCGGTTGTATGGAGCCACCAGCGGCTGCCGCAGCCACCTCTTCGTCTACATCGTCCAGGCGCACCGCACCATGACGTTCGCCCATCCTATCGACCTGGGGCTGCTGCCGGGGAGCAGCCAAGGGCCGACAGCCTGCCGCGCCCTGGTGGCTGGGCCCGACGGCTGCATCTACGGGGGCATGGCCGGCGGTGCAGGCCGTCCGGGGCGCCTTTTCCGTCACGACCCGGCCGCCGAGAGGCCCCAGGCCTTCCCAGAGTTCACCTACTTCCCCGCGCCCTACGACACCTCCCCCGGGCGGCAGATCGAGGACTTAGGCGCGCCGTTGCCCGAGGAGGGCATTGTGACCCTGACGGCGGACTGGGCCAACGGCCTGCTCTGGGGCTTGGGCAGCGGCGGCACGCTCTTCTCCTTTGCGCCGGGCAGGGGGCAGGTACAGGTGCGGGCCCACCTGGAAGGACCTGGCCTCTCTCGAGCCCTCCTGTGCGACCCCAGCGGCAACGTCTACGGCTCCATGGGGGAGGGGCGGCTCTTCCAGTTCAGCCCCGCAGACAACCTGCTGCGGACCCTGCCCCAGCCGCTCCCGTGTGGCAAGGGGCGCGGGTACATCAACGCCTTGAGCGCGGCGGTGTGGGGGGCCGATGGCCGGGCCTACGGCGGCACCACCACCGATGGGGTCTTCTTCTCGCTGGAGGTGGGGGAAGGGGGCAGCGAGGTCCAGGTGCGCGGACTGGGCAAGCCTACCTGGTCCGGCCACATCCGGGCCTTGGCCGCCGGCGTGGATGGGGCGATCTACGGCGTGGCTGGGCGAGACGACCTGTTCTCGCGTCTGTTCCGCTACGACCCGGCCGATGGGGCCCTGCGCGACCTGGGCATCTTGCAGACGGAGGTGGAGCGCCCGTGGGTGGCCCAACGCCTAGACGCTATGGCGACCGGCCCCAACGGCGAGATCTTCCTGGGCGAGGCCGACCGGGTCTCCCACTTGTGGGTCTATCTGCCGCCGGTGGTCCGGCCGGCAGTCGCCATTCCCTGAGCGAGGCGAGTGCTGTGATCCCTGTGCGTTTGCGTGTGCGCAACTTCATGTGCTACGGCGAAGGGCTGCCGACGTTGGACTTCAGCGGCCTGCGGGTGGCTTGTCTGGTGGGCAACAACGGCCACGGCAAGTCGGCCCTGCTGGATGCCATGACCTGGGCCCTGTGGGGCAAGGCCCGCAGCAGCCGCGATGACAACCTGGTGCGCCAGGGCGAGACGGAGATGGAGGTGGAGCTGGAGTTCGACCTGTCGGGCCAGCGCTACCGCGTCCTGCGACGCCGCACCTTGGGCCGCCGCGCCTCCCAGCCAGACCTGGAGCTCTACGTCCGGGCCGGCGATCAGAATCAGATCTTGACAGAATCCACCATCCGCGCCACCCAAGAGCGGCTCCTTGCTCTCCTGGGGCTGGACTACGACACCTTCACCAGCTCGGCCTTCTTGCTGCAGGGCCGAGCCGATCAGTTCACCACCCAGCCGCCAGCGAAGCGCAAGGAGATCCTGGCGGAGATCTTGGGCCTTTCCCGCTATGACCGTTACGAGCAGATCGCCAAGGAGCGGGCCCGGGCCCAGGGCCTGCGACGGGTGCAGCTTGAAGGCGAGATCGCCGAGGCCGATCGTGAGCTGGCCCACGAGCCGCTCTACCGCCAACAGCAAGCCGAGGCCGAAGCCCGGGTGACCCAGTTGGAGGCATCGGCCACAGAGGCCGATACCGACCGCCAGCGCCACGGCGAGCATGTGCGGGTGCTGGAGGAACGAGCGAAGGAGGCCCAGGCCCTGGAACGGCGTATCCAACAGGTGCGTGAAGGGGCGCGAGCCCTGGAGCGACGCCAAGCCCAGCGGGCAGAGCGGCTCACAGCGCTGCAAGCCCTCATGGCCCGGGGCGACGAGATCCGGCAGGGCGTGCAAGACCTGGCGGCGGCGCGAGAGCGGGTGCAGATTCTCGCCGAGCGGGCGGAACAGCGTCGTGGGCTGGAGGCAGAGAGCCATGCCCTGCAGCAGCGCGTCCTGGAGGCACGCCACGGGCTGCAGACCCAAGAGAAGGTGCTGGGCGACCGCCTGCAGAAGGCCCAGACCCAAGCGGCGCAGCACGACCAGATGGTCCAACAGGCAGAGCAGCTGCACACCCGTTTGGCTGAGATGGAGGCCGAGCAGGCGCGGGGGCAGGCCCTACAGGAAGAGCGGGAGGCCCTGAGCAGCGAGAAGGCAGGGCTGACCCAGCAGAACGAGCGCCTGAGGGCCGACATGGTGGAGCTCCGGGAGCAGCTTGACCTGCTGGGGGAGGGCGCTGATGCCGGCCGGTGCCCGCTCTGCCGTCAACCTCTCGCCCCGGAAGACCGAGCGAAGCTGGCGGCGCAGACCACCGCCGAGGGGCAGGACAAGAAGGCCGCCTACACGGCCAACCACCAGCGTCTGGAGGAGATCGACCAGGCCTTGACGGCGAACAGGAAGGGACTGGAAGGGCTGACGCGTCGGTTGACCGGGCTGCCGGCCCTGCAGCGGGAGCTGGCGGCGGCCGAACAGGCGCTGGCCCAGGCCACCGCAGCCGCCCAAGAGGCGGAGGGCCTGGCGGGGCAGCACGCCGCCCTGAGACAGGCCATGGCTGAGGGGCGCTACGCCGAGACGGAGCAGGCCCGCCTGGAGGAGCTCCGGTCCCGTCTGGCGGAGGTGGCTTTCGACCCTGAAGATCTCCAGGCGGCGCGGCAGGAGGTGGATCGGCTGGCCCCTTACGAGGGGCAGGCCGCCCGCCTGGAAGCCGCGGCTGAGCAGGCGGCTGCCCTGGAGGCCGATCTGAAGGCGGATCGCCAGAGCCTGGCCGAGCGGGCCGAGCAGTTGGCGGCCGAGGAGGAGCGCCTGGGACAGTTGAACCAGGCGGCGGCGGCGCTGCGGTCAGCCCGCGAGGACCTGCGGCGCAGCGAAGCCGCCTGGACGGAGGCGCAGGCGGCGCTAGCTCAGGCCCGCAGCGACTTGGGCGGCGCTCGCCAGCGGGTGGCCCACTGTGAGCATCTGCGGGCGGCACGGCGTGAGAAGGTGCAAGAGCGCGACGCGGCGAGCGAAGAACAGGGGCTCTACGAGGAGCTGCAGCAGGCCGTCGGCAAGCGTGGCGTGCCGGCCATGCTCATCGATCAGTCGCTGCCGGAGATCACGGAAGAGGCCAACCGGCTGCTCTGGCGCATGACCGACGGGCGCATGCACGTGGAGCTGAACACCCAGCGGGATACGAAGAGCGGCGGCACCGTGGAGACGCTGGACATCCTCATCGGCGACGAGCTGGGCACACGCCCCTACGAGCTCTACTCTGGCGGGGAGGCGTTTCGGGTCAACTTCGCCTTGCGGGTGGCGTTGGCCCGGCTGCTAGCGCGGCGCGCCGGGGCGCGTCTACAGACCCTCATCGTGGACGAGGGGTTCGGCACCCAGGATGCCCAGGGGCGCGAGCGCCTGGTGGAGGCGATCAACTCGGTGAGCGATGACTTCGAGTGCATCCTGGTGGTGACCCACGTGGAGGAACTGAAGGAGCTGTTCCCGGTGAGCATCGAAGTGACCAAGACGGACCAAGGCTCCGTGTTCGCCATCCGCTAGCCGCCGCTGCCCACCACCACCCGGCCCCGCTTCACCACCGCCTGCACCGGGTTGGCCCCGAAGCGGTAGGGCAAGTCCCGATACGACGGCAGGTCCAGGAGCAGAAGGTCGGCCTGCTTGCCGGGCTGCAGGCTGCCCACACGTTCGCCGCAGCCGCTGGCGTAGGCGGCGTTGATTGTGGCTGCGCAGATCGCCTCGGCCGGGCTCAGCCGCACGTAGCGGCAGGCCAAGGCGATGAGAAATGGCATCGACGGGCACCAGCAGGTGCCGGGGTTCAGGTCGGTGCCCAAGGCCAGCGCCCCGCCGGCTTGGATGAACGGCCGCGCCGGCGTGTAGTCGGCATGGGCCAGGCCGAAGGTGGTGCCGGGCAGGGTGACGCCTACCGTGGCTGAGCGGGCCAAGGCCGCCAACTCGTCTGGCGGCGTGCAGACCAGGTGATCCACAGAGACGGCGCCCATCTCCACCCCTAGCGCTGTGGCGCCCAGGGCGCGGAACTCGTCCACGTGCAGCTTCAGGCCCAAGCCCAGGCCGTGAGCGCTCTCCAGGATGCGCCGGGTCTGAGCCAGGTCGAAGGCCCCTTCGTCGCAGAAGGCATCGCAGAAAAGCCTCTCTCCGGCCGCCTCCGCCTGCCACCACCGGCGCACGGCTGGCAGCATCTCCCCCACCAACAGGTCCACATACCCGTTCGGGTCGTCGCGCCATTCGGCTGGTACCAGGTGCGCGCCCAGAAAGGTGGGGATGAGCTCCACCGGCTGCTGGCAAGCCAGTTGACGGATGACCTGCAGCTGCTTGAGCTCGTCGGCGGTGCGCAGCCCGTAGCCGGTCTTGGTCTCAGCGGTGGTGGTGCCGTGGGCCAGCATCTGTCGCAGGCGCGGCAGGCTCTCGGCGGCCAACTGTGCCGAGTCGGAGGCGCGGGTCGCCTCCACCGTGTGCATGATGCCACCGCCGGCCGCCATGATCTCCAGGTAGGTGGCCCCTTGCAGGCGCATCTCGAACTCGGCGGCGCGGTCGCCTGCCCATACCAGGTGCGTGTGGGCATCCACGAAGCCAGGCAGCACCACCCGGCCGCTGGCGTCCAGGGTTTCCCTGGCGCTCCAGGCGGGGAGGTGGGCGCTGGGCCCCACCCAGACGATCTCCTCGCCCCGCACAGCTACGGCGCCATCCTCCACGAGGGCCAGATCGCCCATGGACGCGCCGCGGCGTGGGCCGGGGGGACCGGCCAGGGTGAGCAGTTGGCGGGCGTTGCGTACAAGTAGGTCCAGGTCGTAGGTAGGCATACAGTGGGCTCCTGGGTGTCTAGGCTTTGGCAGCGGGGGCTGCTGGCACGGTGAACCAGAATTCGCTGCCCCCTTCCGGCGGGCAATCCAGGCCGATCTGGCCGCCGTGAGCTTGCACGGCCAAGCGGCAGAAGGTGAGGCCCAGGCCGGCGCCTCGCCTTCGCGCCCGCGCTCCCCGCACTTGCCCGAACTTCTCGAAGATCACCTCGCGGTAGGCCGCGGGGACGCCCGGGCCGCGGTCCCGCACCGCCAGACGCAGCCAGCGCCCGGACGCCTGGGCATCGCTGACCAGACGGGCTGTCACGGAGATCTGCTCCCCGTCGGGGCTAAACTTGATGGCGTTGTCCACCAGATTGCTGAGCACGCGCTCCATCAGGGCCCGGTCCACCTGGGCCTCAGGGAGGTCCTGAGGGAAGTCGGTGGCGGCCCGAAGGTTGGCCTTGGCCATCACCGGCGAGAGGCCGCGGAGCACCGCCTGGGTCAGACGGTACATGCAGGTGGGCGACGTTTCGGGGCAGAGCTCACCCGACTGCAGCCGCCCGATCTCCAGCAAGGTGTGGATCATGTCGTCCAAGCGCGCGAGGGCTCGCAGGGCCACTTCCATGAGTTGCTCGCGTTGGTCGGGTGACAGCTCTTCCCCCAACTCCTGCAGCATCTTCAGGGCCGTGGCGATGGATGCCAGCGGGCTGTGCATGTCGTGCACCATCATCTGGCTCAGGTCTTCGCGCAGCTCGTCCAACCGGCGTTCTTCGGTGACCTCGTGGAAGGTCAGCAGCCAACCCGCCTTGTGGCCGTGGCTGTCTTCCACCGAGGTGACCACCCGCTCCAGGATGCGGCGGCCGATGCGCACCAGGGCTCTGCCGCCGGTGGCGTTGTGTTCCAGGGCTTCCAGGTCCGTTGCGGCGGCCCCTGTAGGTAGGCCGGCCTTGGCCGCGAGCTCGGCCTCGGTGAAGAGGTTGCGCTGCAGCAATGCTTCGGCCGACAGGCCCCAACACGCTTGGAGAGCGCGGTTGGCCATCTCGATGACGCCCTGGGGGTCCACGAGGAGTATACCTTCCTCTGTAGAGTCTAGTACCGTCTGCAGCTGCCGCACGCGCCCACCCAACTGCCGGCTGGTCTGCTGATAGCGCAAGGCGGCGGCGGCCTGGGCGGCGATGGCGGTGAGCAGCTTCAGGTCTCCCTCATCGAAGGCGTTGGGGCGGGCAAAGTCCTGCACGACCATCAGTCCCAGGCTCTGGTTGTCGGCCAGCAGCGGTACGCCGAGCCACGACCGAGCGCGGCTGAGGCGAGCGGGCATGGCTGGCGATGGACCGGCGCTCTGCGCGTCCCACGGCAGCAGCAGCGGCCGGCCTGTCTGGATGACATACTCGGCGGGCCCAGCGGCGAAGGGGCGGTCTGGCCAGTGCACCCGCTGCCCGTTCTCGCAGACAAAGGGGAAGCTCAGCGTGCCCCCATCTGGGGAGCCCAAGGCCACGTACAGGTTTTCCACCTCCAAGGCGCGGCGCGTCTGGCGGCAGATGGCCTCCAGCAGCGGCTCCAACGCCAAGGCTCCGCCGGTCTCTTGGGCGATGTCGTTGAGGGTGGAGAGCTTTGCCATCTGCCCCTGCAGGCGCTGTTGCTGATCCCAGCGGTGGAGGACGACCGCCAGCAAGAGCATCGCAGCCGTCAGGAGAACGGAGTTGCCCAGGTTACCCTGGTTGTATACCGAGGCCAGCAGCAGCGAAAAGGGCAGGGGCAGCAGCTCGGCCTGCAACGCAGGCAGCAGTTGCGCCGCCCGCAGACCAGGCTGCCCCAGAGACGCCCGGCATGCCAGGGAGAGGGCGAGATTCGTGGCGAAGTAGAGGGTGAAGAGCAGGGCGAGCGGCAGGGCGTTGCCAGCGTCCAGGCCCAGCGCGGGTACGCCCCCCCCGAGGGCCAGGAAGGCACTGCCGCCTGCCCACAGGGCCAACGCCTGGGAGCCCCCTTGCACTGCCCCTAGAGCCGGCGGCGACGCCTCTTGGCCGCTGAGCAGCCAGCGGCGGGAGGCTGCGCTGAGCAGCGCGCCCAGCAAGGCGGCCCAGAGCGCCGACGGCAGACCGCACACCAAGAACGAAGTCAGGGCGATGACGTGGGAGGGGCGAACCCTCTGCCCACGGTCCGCCCGTGCGGCCACGGCGTTGAGGGCGGCAAAGAACAGGATGGGGGGCCACGCGAGTGGGGCTTCCCAGGCCAGAGTGCACCCCACGGCGCAAGCCAGGCCGGCCAACCCAACGGCAAGGGTGAGACGTGCTGCCCAAGCTAGGGGCTCCCTGTCGACGGCGCAGGGCTGCATCACCGATGGCCCTCCTGATCTGCGGGCGCGAACAGAAACAGGTCTCGCAGGGCACAGCCACTGCCCAGGCCAGCCCGGCGTTCCTGCTGTGGATGGATGGGGCGCTTGCCGGCGACGTGAGCTGCCGGCTCAGTGCAAGCCGAAGCCTTTCTTTTACATATTATCACGAATGCCCTAATCTGTCAACGCGCCATCGCCCTTGAGCTGGGCGACACCGCCGAGGTCGGCCTCAGCGCGGGCGACGAAAGAGACTGTAATCTAAATGTAAGCTTGAGCCGTTGACTTTGGGCCCTTGACCCGGTAAGCTCAAAGTAGGAAAGTAGTGGGCCGGGCGGTCCATCCGATGTTGCTGTACTCTACCGGGAGGCGAGGACCTATGACAAGAGAGAAGCTGTCCACCGTGGGTCGCAGGCTCGGCGCTGTGGCCCGAGCCTGGGGAGTGGCGTTGTTGCTCGTGGCCACCGTAGTGGTGCCCCTGAGCGCAGACGCGATCCCCGTTTCTTCCCAAGGGTGGGGAGATGCAGGCGCCCATGACGGCCTGGCGGTATCCCGAACCGATAGCCTGGGCACAGCTCAGGGCAAGGTCTATGCTGCCATCAGCTTCACCGGTTGGCGAAGCAGCAGCGCAGTGGGCGTCGCCCTCCAATCCAAGGTGGCGCCGGTCTTCGTCTCCGGGAACCCCTCATGCACCAGCCTGGGGTACGCCTACGAGTACAAGGTGGACCCGCCCACTTCTGGCGCCTACGCCATCGACAGCTTCTTCTACGTGACGGTGGCCAACGACGGCACGTACTTCAACTGGAGCTCCAACCTGGGCATGGACGCGGTGATCGCCAAGGGCGGGCCCAGCGCCAACCTGTACCGCTACATTCCCCCGGCCTACAGCGACACCGGCTTGCACTCGCCGAAGGGTCCCAGCGGCAAGCCCTATGGCTTGAGCCACATCTCGTTCTGCTACAACCAGAAGTCGACGCCTACGCCCACGCCCACCAACACGCCGACGGACACGGCGACGCCCACCAACACGCCGACGAACACGGCCACGCCCACCAACACGCCGACGAACACGGCGACGCCCACCAACACGCCGACGAACACGGCGACGCCCACCAACACGCCG
>JAAYZY010000156.1 GCA_012514615.1 Chloroflexota bacterium
GCGCCGCCGGTAGAGGATGGTGTTCACGCAGAAAGCGCAGCGGAACAGACAGCCGGTGCCGGTGTGCAGCATCAGGGTGCGGGTGCGGTTGGGCGCGCCCGGCTCCAGGTCAGGGTAGAAGTAGCGCTCCACGTCCAACAGGTCGTAGTTGGGGAAGGGCAAGCTGTCCAGCGGCGAATAGGGCCGCGCCTCCGTGGTGCGCACCTGGCCATCCAGCAGGTAGGCCAGGCCGGCAATCTGCCCGAAGTTGGGGTGCGCCGTCTGGGCAAAGGCCTGGGCCAGGTCCAGCGCGGCGTACTCGCCCTCCCGCAGCACGGCCACGTCCACCAGAGGGTGGCGGCAGGTCTGGTCCGGGAAGAGCGTGGGGTGCACGCCGCCCCACACCAGTGGCAGGTCAGGCCGGTGCTCCCGCACGTGGCGGGCGATGGCTAGGCCGTTGGCCAGCTGTGAGGTCATGGCCGAGATGCCCACGAAAAGCGGTTTGCGCTCCAACGCCGCGTTCAGGTCGTCCATGTAGTCGGGGTTGACGCAGGCGTCGATGATGGTGGCGCGGAAGCCCCGCTCATCCAGCAGGCTGCCGATGGAAAGGAGCCCCATGGGTGGGTCCACATCGGCTTGCCGTTGGTAGCTCCAGGGCGAGATCAGGTGCGGCGCCACCAGCACCACTTCCGGTCTGCGGTCTGCGTTTCTCTCCACAGGTCGTCGTCCTTCCCTGCGTGGGATGGCTGGCCGGGGCTCAGGGGCGCGGCCGGCTCTCGGCCATGATCTGGCGGTAGACTTCCAAGGTTCGCCGGGCCACCGCCGAGGCGTGGAAGCGGCGCGCCGCCTCCTCACGTCCCCGCGCGCCCAGCTTGTGGCGCAACGGCGCGTCGGCCAGCAGGCGGTTCAGGGCCATGGCCATGCGCTCTGCGTCGCCAAAGGGGGTCACCAGGCCGGTCACCCCATCGGCCACCAGCCAGGGCACGCCGCCGGCCGGCGTGGCCACCACGGCGCGGCCAGCAGCCATGGCCTGCTCCACCACCATGGGCGCAGTCTCCTGGCGGGAGCTCAGGGCCACCACGCTGCAGCAGCGGTACTCATCCAGAATCTGCTCTTCGCTCAACTGCCCCAAGAAGCTCACCGCCTGGCCCAGCCCCTCCCGCGCCACAAACTCCCGGCATTGGCGGGCATAGGCCGGCTCCGAATCGGTCTCGCCGGCGATGCGCAGCCGCGCCGTGGGCCGCTGCGCATGCAGCACAGCGAAAGCCCGCAGCAGGGTCAGCACGTCCTTGCGCGAGATGAGCCGAGCCGCGCACAGGATCGCATCGGGCTGCTCTTCGCCGTTTAGGCGGAAGTAGCGATCCGCGATGGGGTTCTCCACCAAGTGAAACGTGGGCCGCCCGAAGCGCTCGTACTCCCGCATCACGTAGGGGCTGATGGCGATGACGTGGCGCATGCGGCTCCAGCAGTAGCGTTCGTAGAGGATGTCCAGAGCATAGATGAGGCGCGGACGCAGGCCCGGCACCACCGCCGCCTCGCGGAACATCACCCCGTGCCAGGTGACCACGTTGGGGAAGCCGGAACTGAAGGTGGCGGCGGCGTAGGGCGCAGGCGGGCCGTGTCCGTGCACCAGGTCGGGGCGGATGTCGCGCAGCGCCTTGCGGATGCGCAGCACATCCCGTTGGTGGAAGGTCAGCCGTTTGAAGCGGGCCCAGGGGAAAGGGTGCACCCACACGCCCCCCACCTGGCGGGGCTCCGTGCTTTGCCCCGGCATGACACCAGTCACCACATGGACCTCAACGTCCGCTTCTCGCTGAAGCCCCTCGATGAGGTAGCTGATGACTGCATGCACGCCGCCTTCCAGGCGGGTGGGGTCCGAGGGGTAGGCCCCGACGATGGCAACTCTCAATACGTTGTCTCCTCGCGGATGCGGCGCACTGCACCCGGTTGTTCCTCGTGGAGCCAGAGGCCCAGCATCCCTCCCACAATCAGGTAGAAGAGCAGGTTGGTCAGCTTGGACGCTTCGATCTCCATGGTGAAAATGGGCGCCAGGTACGCGGCCATGGCCGCCAAGAAGGCCGCGGCCATGGGCCGGTCCACGGTGACATCTCTGCGCCCCCGCCAGTAGACTCGCCACCCATCCCACACGATGCTCAGGAACATGAGCAGGTAGGGCGCCAAGGCCAGCAGCCCACCGGAGACGGCGATGTACAGGTACGAGTTGTGGGGCGACGGGGCGACCCACCGCTCTGGGTGCCAGCCAAACTCCGACGCGGCAATGCTGCCGAAGTTGGCAAAGCCCACACCCAGGATCGGGTAGCGCTGGAAGACACGAATGGCCAAGTCCATGCCCATGGAGCGGTAGTCGATGGACTTGGTGAAGGTCAGGCGCTCGGTGTAGACGTAGCTGCTGGTAATGGCCTCCCAGTTCAGGTAGGCCAGCCCGGCCCCCACCACCAGCAGCAGGGCAAACGGCAGGCGAAATCGAGGCCACAGCACCGCCAGCACCAGCATCCCCAGGGCCAGGGCCACCCAACCAGCCCGCACGAAGGTCATGTAGACCCCCACCGCCAGCATGCCGGCCAACGCCCAACCCAGCAGCCGCAGGGGCAAGGAGCGGATGCGGCTCACCGCCACCAGCAGCAGCGGCAGCGTCATGGCGATGATGACATCGGTGAAGGCCGGGTTGCCCAACAGCCCAGCCACGCGGCGGATGTGTTCCGTGTAGTAGACGGAGCGCCCCTGCAGGGCGAAGAGCACCTCGCCGGTGGTCTGCTCGCGGATCGTCAGCACGGCCAGGTAGGCCCCGATGATCGCCAGCGCCCCGATGACCATGTAGAGATCTCGCCGACTGCGCACCAGGTTCTTGGCGATGAAGTAGACCAAGATCGGCGTGTAGACGGCGTCGAAGAGGGCCTGATAGGCCGTCACCCAGCCCAGCGTGGAAACGATGCCCGACACGCCGTAGCCCAGACAGAAGACCAAGATGAGGGCGTCGGTGCGGGTGAACGGCGCCAGACGCCGCCTTCCCAACACTACCTGGCCAGCCATCAGGGCCAGCATGGCGGCCACCGCCATGCGGTCCAGGCTCAGGTCGGGCACGCCGGCCCCCAGGTGGATGTTCAGCCCGAAGAACGGCGCATAGGGGGAGACCACCAGCCAGCCCAGCAGAGCGGCCAGGGGGCTGAACATGACAATCACCACACAGAGGCCGATGGCCACCACCGCCGTCAGCCAGTTCAGCTCGTCTGAGGTGATGGCCTTGGCCGTGACGAAGCCGGCCGCGGCGTAGATGCCCGCTAGCGCCAACGCCTTGAAGGCGTGGAACACGCGCAACAGCAGGCCTTCCCCTCGATTGAGCTCCTGCGCCGCCGGCGCCTGTTCCGACATCGTCCCCTATCCCTGCCCTGAACCCAACAGCCGTTGGTAGATACGTTCCACTTGCCGCGCATGCTGCTCCGCGGTATACCGCTCTTGGAAGACCGCGTGCCCCTGGGCCGCCAACCGCTGCGCCCAGGCCGGCTCGGCCAGCAGCCGGGCCATGGCCGCCGCCAGGGCCGCCGCGTCGCCCGGCGGCGTCAGCAGGCCGCTCACGCCATTCTCCACAATCTCCGGCGTCGCGCCGTCGTTGCTGGCAACCACCGGCACCCCTGCCGCCATCCCCTCGATGATCACCCGCCCGAACGGCTCCGGCGCGGTGGAGCAGTGCACCACCGCCGCCATACCGGTCATCAGCCGCAGCACGTCGGGCCGGTAGCCGGCGAAGACCACCGCCCCGCCCAAGCCCAACTCACGGGCCAGCGCGCTGAGCTCCTGCGGGTAGGCTGGGCTGTTGGGCTCCGGCCCCCCCACCACCAGGCCCACCGCCTGGGGGTGCTGACGCCGCACTTGGGCCAGCGCCTGCAAGAAGACCCGATGCCCCTTCCACGGCTCCAGCCGACCCACCATGCCGAAGACCTGCGCCCCTGGGGGGAAGCCGAACGCCTCCACCAGCTCCTCGCCCGAGCAGCGCTGGTCCAACGCCCCTGGCTCTACGGCGTTGGCAATCACCTCGCCGAGCATGGGCACCCCTTCTGCCCGCTGGGCCCTGGCCACCGCTTGGGAGATGAAGATGTAGTAGGCCACCCGGCGGGCCAGCCAGCGGTCCACCGGCTCCAGGCGGTTCAGACCGCGGAGGTGGCAGACGCAGGGCCGCCCCGTGGCCCAAGCAGCCAAGATGCCCGCTCGGTTCAGCGCCACGATGTTGTTCAGGTGCAGGAGGTGCGGCTGGGTGCGCCGCACCACGCTGGCCAACCGCCAGGCCTCCGGCAGGGTGCGCCTGGCCAGGCGCAGCGCCAAACCGCCGGCTCGCCACAGGCGCAAGAGCGGCCCGGCTCGCTGCACCCAGCGCCCCAAGCGCCCGGTCCGCACCCGCTGCACCGCCGCGGGGAACTCGGCGGTGCCTTGTCGGTGCCCAGGCAGAGCCACCACCGGCACCCCCAGCTCTCGCACCTGCTGGGCGAAGGTGTTGTGCGCCGAAAGGACCACCAGCGGCTCGTAGCGGCGGCGGTCCAACCCCCGCAGCAGGTTGTAGAGGCTGACCACAGACCCGCCGGGGGTCGGGGCCAGGTCTACGAAGAGGATGCGCCGGGCCTCCGGCAGGCGATCGTCCATGCCCGAGCTACCCCGCCCTGCGCTGCCCAGAGGTCGAGCGCGTCAACGACTCCAACCCCTCCAGCAGGAAGGCCAGCACCACCCCCAGCAACAGACTCACCACCGCGCCGGCCAGGGCGTACTGGGCCAGCTTGGAGGCCAGGGGGCGGTCGGGCAACCGCGCCGGGTCGATCACCCGGATGTAGCCCATGTTCAGCACCTGGCTCTCCTTCAGCCGCGCCTCGGTCAGCTTGTCGGAGACCAGGCTGTAGGCCGAGCGGGCCTCGTTCACCCGACTAAGCAGGTCGTCATACTCGTCGCTCAGGCCGATCAGGGAGCTCAGCTCCGTTTGGAGCATGGCCACCGTCTGGTCGTAGCGCGCTTGGGCCACCCGATACCCTTGGGCCATCGCCTCTTGGTTCATGGCCGTGTTCAGATACTGGCGCGCCAGGCCGCGGTAGTAGTCGGCGTTGGCGCGGGCATCCTTCTCACGGATGCTGGCCTCCTGCACGGCGATCTCCGCCTCGCGGGAGGCCGCCGCGTTTTCGCTGGCCTGAGCCTTCAGCACATCGTCCTCGTGGGCGAAGCGTTCTTCCCGGGCCGCAGTCTCGTCTTCGTCAAAGGCCGCCGCTTGCGTCTCAGCCTCCGCCGCCGCGCCGCGGTACTCCTCGGCCAGCCGGGCCGCCCGCTGCGCTTCCACGCTGGCGCTATCCGACGAAACCTTGGTACTGCGCACCAGGTCTTGGTACGAGTTGATCTCTCGGGTCACCGAGTCGATGTTGTGCTTCAGCTTGAAGGCAGAAAGCAGCGACTTGGCCTGGGCCAGGCTGCGCCCCTCCTCCTCGATCTGGCGGGTCAAGAACTCCTTGGAGACCACTGCCGGCCGGGCCCGCACCGTACGGTAGTACTCCAGGGCGTTGTCCACGTGGTGGGTGGCGATGGCTTCGGCTTCTTGGGGCGTGGCGCCCTGCACCACCACCATGACGAAGTCCGCATCCCGCAGCACCGTGAGCTTATCCAGCAGTTGCGCGGCCGACATGCTCAGGTTCTGCTCAGCGATGGTCTCCCAAGCCACAGAGCCGGACTGCAGCACAGAGATGAACTCGTTCTGGGTGGCCAGGATCTCGTCGGACGTGCCGCTGGCCCGAAAGGTGGAATAGAGCCCCACCGCCCCAGGCTCCGCAGCCAGCACCTGCAGCCGCACTTGAGCCTGGTACACCTCGCCGGCCGTGAGCTGTGTGTAAAGGATCACCCCCATGGTCACCGCGAAGAGGAGGATGATCAGCCACAGGCGCTTGCGAATGATGCGGACGAATCGCAGGAAGTCGCTATCTTGCATCGGTTATTGGTCCCTCTCCCCCGTCAGTCTCGTCTTGGGCGGCCTGGCCCTCATCCTCGGCCCACTGCAGCAGGTCTTGCAGCGCTTGGGGCCTCAGCCCGCGGAACGGGCGGTCGCTCAGGATGCGGATGCCGCTGCGCCGCAGGTGGTCGCGCAGGTCTTCGGCCAGAACGTCGGCTCGGCCCAGCGCCAGCCGGCGGTGCAGATCCAGGATCACAGCCCCTTCCACAGGGTGGGCCGGCGAAAGGGAGACCCCCAGCAGCTGCTGCCCGCGTTCGGCGCACTCTGCCTGGTGCTGCTGCAGGCGCGCGGCCGCGTCGTCTACCTCCGCGGGCACAAAGACCAGCCGCCAGGAGCCGCCTTGCCCCTGCACCACCGCCTCGCCCCGGGCCTGCAGCTTCTCCTGGAGCACCTGGATCCCTTTGTAGGGCAGCGTCGCCAGGTAACGCTCCAGAACCCCCAGCACCAGCGCGTTGCGGTCGCCGCTGGTCAGCCGCTGGGGGTAATGGTCGGCATCGCGGATGACCCGCGCCGGCACCCCGGCGGCGAACGAGCGCGCCGGGATGTCGCTACGCACCAGCGAGCAAGCCCCCACCGTCACGCCGTCGCCGATGGTGACCCCCGGCAGCACCGTGCTGTGGGTATAGACCACCGTCTGGCTGCCGATGCGCACCGGCCCGAACGCCCCCTTGTACCCCTCCAGGATCGGTTGCCACACGCCGTGGGTGAGCACCGTGACATGGTAGCTCAGGGCCGTCTCGTCGCCGATCTCCACGGCGTCGGCCAGGTTCACATAGACGTAGTCCACCAGCAGGCAGCCGTTGCCCATGGTCAGCACGGCCTGGGGGCTCATGGCGCCGCCGCCCCCGATGAGCACATGCTCGCCAGTCCAGAGCGACTCGCCGATCTCGATGCGCCGGCCGGCCACCTGGCAGTGCGGGCCAATGGTGCTGGCCCGGCCCAAGTGCAGGCGCTCCACCACAGTGACCTGGGTACTGTCGCCGATGCGCGCCCCTGGCCCCAAGCGCACTTCGTTGGCCACCAGCTCCACGCCGGCGCCGATCTGGCTGCCTTCGGCCATCTCCAGGCGGCGGCAAACCACTCGGCTGCCCGCCCCCAGGCGCACCCCGGCCGCCAGCGACCCCGACCCGACCCGGCAATCCACGCCCGGGCCCAGGGCCACATCATCGGCCACGGCCACGCCAGCAGCCTGCAACCGTCTCCGCACCGCCTCGCCGTCCAAAGCCGCTCCCACGCGCTCAGTAGTTCTCCAGCATGCTGCGCTCGAACCACCAGATGGGGTGGGTGAGCACCTGCAGCCGATCGGCGCGCCCCAGAAAGCCGCACGCACACCCCTCGCGCCAGCGCGCCCCGCTGTCGGAGATGTACTTCATCTCCTGGGTGAAGGCCGGGTCATACGCTTCGTAGCGGATGCCCAGCTCAGCCAGGTCGGCGCGGGCCAACAGCTTGCCACCCAGGGTGGGGTTGTGCGCCGCCGCTGAGACGATGGGGGTGTCCAGCACCCGCTCCAGCGCTTCCTTCTCCCGCCGCACCATGCTCCGCACATCCTCGCCCACCAGGCCGGCGAACTCCGGCTCGTAGTGCAGGCCGATCTCGTGCCCCTGATCTCGGATCGTCTTAAGGATGCGGTAGGTATCCAAGTCAAAGGGATTATACTGTCGGGCGTGCAATCGCACAAAATAGCAGGCGTGCACGCCGAAGCCAGACTCGATCTCGGCGAAGCGCAGGGCGTTGCGAGGCAAGAAGTCGATGTCGTGACGCATGATGATCAAGCGCTCGCCCGGCCCGGACTCGCACACCTCCTGGAAGCGCGCGAAACGGTAGCCCAGGCCCACCGCCTCGGCGATGATCTCACAATAGTGCTGGAAGGTGAAGCCGCAGTTCATGGATGCTTGCTCCCGGCGCGGAAATGGCTGCCCCCCAGTATGCGGCCAGGCACCCCTGTGCAGCCCATTGTACCACAAGGAGATGAACGCCAGATGAACAGGCAGCGGCCCGAAGGTGACAGTTTGTTCAAGCCTGAAGGCGCAGAGCCTCTTGGATATGGACGGACATGGCCTCCACTCGGCTGCGCCAAGTGTGCTCAGCCGCCTCGGCTTGGCGCTGGGCTGCCAGGGCTGGGCCGTCTTCGGCCAGCGCCCGCGCCGCCAGGGCCACGAACTCTGCGCCGTCGGCGGCCAGGTAGAGCAGGTGGGCGAACTCCCGCGCCGCGGGGATGTCGGTGGAGAGCACCGGCTTGCCGCAGGCCAGGTACTCGTAGAGCTTCAGGGGGCTGATGTGCCGCGTCCATTCGTTGCACTTGTAAGGCATCAGGCAGAGATCGAAGGCGGCCACGTAGGCCGGCAGCGCCCCGGCCTCCTTGTGCCCCAAGAAGTGGACGTTGGGCAGGCGCAGGTCGTCCAGCAGCTCCCGGTCGTAGCGCAGCGTCTGTGGCCCCACCAGCGCCAACGACCCCTGGGGGTAGGCCTGGGCCAACCGCTTCAGCAAGGGCAGGTCCAGCTTCTCGTTGATCGCCCCGGCATACCCCAGGATCGGCCGCGGCAGGGCGGCCAGCTCGGCCGGCGCCGGGCCGCCCACAGCCGCCCGGAAAGCATCATAATCCACCCCATTGGGCGTCAGGTAGGTGCGGGGGTTGGCGGCGCGCTTGGCCTCCCACAGCGGGCGGGAGACGGCGAAGACCACCTGGGCCTGACGAAGCAGCGCCTGCTCTCGCTGGCGGATCGCCTGCCGCTTGCCGCTGGGGATCCTGGCCTCGTACTCCTCCTCGTAGGCTGAGTACTCGTCCACCATGTGGTAGATCACCAGCCGCTCGTCGAGCTGGCCCACCAGGTCGCGGTCTTCGGGCCGGTAGAGCCACAAGAGCGGCCGCTGGAAGCCCAATTGGCCCATGGCCCGCCGCAGCGCCCGCACCTGCCAAGCGGCAGTCCAGCGGCTCAGGGGCGGCCGGCCGCTGATGGGGGCATAGAGGGGATAGCGGAAGCGCCACAGCCCCGGCCGGATGGGGTCCACCAAGGGTCGAGCCAGATCCCGCAGGCCCCACTGCCCGCGGCGCAAGGCGGCCAAGGTCGGGCGCAGGTAGCGTCGCGGCTCCACGAAAAGGATGCGGTTCCCTTCGTCGGCCAGCAGCGACATGATCCGCTGGCGGTTGCGCCAGATCCCCTCCCAGGGGTCCGGGGCGCAGCAGACGATGTCCAGGCCGTGGATCATGGCCGCCCCCCCGCCCCAACGACCCGCCGATAGAGCGCCAGGTGCCCCTGGGCCAGGTCGCCCCAATCCAAGCGGGCCGCCGCCGCGGCCGCTTGCCCAGCCAGGGCGGCGCCGTCGGCGGCCAGGGCGGCTTGCAGCGCGCCGGCCAGGCCGTCCGGGGTCTCCGGGTCGTAGAGGACGCCGCCCCCGTCGGCCAACAGCTCGGGGAACGGCCCGATGGCCGGGGCGATCAGCGGCAGCCCGAACGAGAGGGCCAGGATCGCCGCCCCAGACGTGGTGGCCCGCCGGTAGGGCAGCACGGCGAAGTCCGCCGCCCGCATGGGGAACTGCAGTTCCTCGTCCGGCACGTGGCCAGGGGCGAAGCGCACCTGCCCCAGGCCCTGCAGGCGCTCCGCCAGCTCGGCAGCGAAGGCTGGCTCGTGGGCATGCCCCATGACCAGCAGCCAGGCATCCCTCTCTTTCTGGGCCAGGGGGACGAACGCCTCCACCAGCTCTTCCAGCCCCTTGTAGCGGCGCAGCCCACCCAAGAACAGGAAGACGCGGGCCTGGGGCGGCAGGCCCAAACGCTCCCGCGCTTCGGAGCGGCGGCAGGCGTCGGGGTAGGCCCCCACGTAGTTGCCATGGGCGATCACCACCGCGTCATCCCGCCCCCACTGCCGGGCCACGCCAGCTTGCGCTTGGGCGTCGTGCACGTGGATGCCGGCGGCCCAGGCGAAGAGCAGACGGTCGGTCCAGCGTTCCAAGAAGGGGTAAGCCTCCTCGTGCAGGTGCAGGTTGTGCACCGTGTAGACCAGCCGACCACCGCTGGCCCGGAAGAGCGCCAGAAGACCGATGAGGCGCACCCAGCGCAGCCCGGCCCACAGCGGGTGAGGGGCGCGGTAGAGCAGCTCCGGCCAGTGCAGATGCCAGACCCGGCGGCGGCCCCAGGGCAGCAGCGCCGCCGGCAGCGAGAGCTCTCGGGCCTGATCGAAGCGCCCCTGCGGCTCCCGCGCCGCCAACGCCTCGGCCAACAGCGAGACGTAGGGGTTCAGCCGCACCCGCGAGACCAGCGTCACCTGCAACGGCTGCATCAGACCCCTCCGTTGGTCGGGCCCAAGCCCAGGGGCTGCCGCACCTGCTCCACCAACGCTGCCACCATCTGCCGCAGCTCCCGATCCCAGACCCAGGTGACCACCACGTAGGCCACCCCCATGATCAGGGCCGCCATGGCCAGGCGGATGCGGGCATGGGGCGTGACGGCAAAGGCGTGCTGGGCCGCCACGGCCAAGCCGGCCGACAGCAGCGAGGTGAGCAAGATGGGTCCCAGGGCGCGCAGGTAGTCCAGCCAGGGCGCACGCAAGATGCGGTTGACCAGCACCAGCGTAACCCCGAAATCAACCACAGCCACCACCGCCGAAAGGGCAGCCACGCCCACGAAGCCCCAGCCCTTGGTGGCCGGGTAGAGGAACAGGAGCATGGTGGCCAACCGCCACAGGGCGATGCCGGTGAGCCACTGGGGCTTGCCCCCGGCCTTGAAGACGTTGCCCATGTTGGCCGCCACGGCGCGAATCCCCCCGTAGACCCCCAGGAACTGGATGGCCGGGATGCTGGGGGCCCACTGTGCGCCGTAGACCACGTGGACGAAGTCGTGGGCGAAGACGATGGTGGCCACGGTGATGGGGATGGCCAGCAACGAGACGTAGCGCATGCTCTGGAAGAAGGCCCGCCGCATGCGGTCCATCTGGTCTTGCAGTTGGGAGAGCGCCGGGAACATGACCTGGTTCACCACACGGGTGATCTGCGTGGCCGGCAGGTTGGAAAGGCCGTAGGCCATGCCGTAGTAGCCCATCCCAGCCGCGCCGGTCATGCGCCCCACAAAGAGGTCATCCACGTTGGTGATGGCGAAGACCAGCAGCTTGCTGGCGATGATGTGCCGCCCGTAGTCGAACATCTCCCGGGCCAGGGCTCTGTCGAAGCGCCAGCGGGGCCGCCAAGGCACCACCATCCAGACCAACGCTGCCCGCAGGATGGCCTCGAAGATGCGCCCCACCACCAAGCTCCAGACGCCCATGCCGCTCAGCGCCAGGCTGATGGCCACCAGCCCGTAGCCCAGCGCCGGTACCAGATCCGGCAGGAGCTGACGGCGGAAATCCAGCTCCCGGGCCAGGAGCACGAAGTGCACCTGGCCCAAGGCGTTGATGACCATCACCACGCCCAGGGCCCGCAGCACCTCTCGCACTTCCGGGGTACGGAAGAACTCAGCCGCCAGGGGCGCGCCGGCGTAGGTCAGACCATAGAAGACCACGGCCATCCCCAAGGCCACGTAGAAGGTGACGTCGGCCGCCGCCCGCACCCGGTCTTTGCGGTAAACCAGCGCCGCGCTGAAGCCCATCTCGCCGAAGAGCTGCAACGCTTCCATGGTCAGCGTGGCGAAATGCACCAAGCCGAAATACTCGGGCACCAAGATGCGGGCCAGGACGATCTGCACCAAGAACGCCAGAGCCCGGGAGCCGACCATGGAAAGCCCCACCCAGAAGACGCTGGTGGTCACCTTCGCCCGCAGGGTCAAGCGGCACCTCCGCAGGGGCCCATCGGCCCTTCCTTGACGCCGACCATGACGAAATCCCGGGCGAAGAGCGAGGGCAGGCGGTGTGCGGCCCAGGTGTAGAGGCGGCGCACCAACGGCCAGCGAAAGGACGGTCCGTAGAAGTCTCGAGCCCAGAGGCTGGCGCTGCCGTCCACCTCAGTCACCCGCAAGCCGCGAGCACGCAGCAGCCGCCGCGCTTCTGCCACGGTGAAGAAGCGCAGGTGCAGCAGATCGGTGGGGGAGTTCTTCACATACGGGAATCGTCCGCTCAGCAACCAGAGCCGGCACTTCCAGTGGGCGATGTTGGGTAGACAGAGGATGAGCCGGCCGCCCGGCCGCAGCACCCGCGCCGCCTCGTCCAGCGGGCGCTCGTGGAAGAAGCGGTGCTCCACCATGGAGTTGGAGACCACCACGTCGAACTCGTCGTCCGGGAAAGGCAGGCGCTCCAGCTCGCTGTTCACATGGGCCGTAGGGATCCCCTTGGCCCGGGCCCGTTCGGCCGCCACCCCCGAGATCTCTGTAGCCTGCACGGCCGCTCCGCGGTCCCGCATCTTGGCCGCCAGCACGCCTGGGCCGCAGTCCACCTCCAGCACTCGCTCCCCCGGGCGCACCCGGCTCGCCAGCAGCTCCAGCCGCTCGTGGTCGAAGGTGTCGTCGGCCTGACGCCAGTAGTCATCGTAGAAAGCCACAAGGTCCATCAGGGGGTTGCTCCTGCGCCGGCGGGCGCTTCTTTGAGAATCAGGGGCATGTGCACCTGCCAAGGGGCCTGCCAGGTGCCGGTGGGCGTAGGCGTGCGGGTCGCCGACGCCGTGGGCGACGGGGTAGCCGTGGCCGTTGGCGTGGTCGTCTGGGTTGCGGTGGGCGTGGGCGTGTCGGTGGCGGTCAGGCGGGCGCCGAAATCGAAGCGGCGCACCTCCCCTTGGGTCAGGTCTCCCCACCAGCCGATGGGGGTGGTAGGGGCGTAGCCTGCCGGCGGGATCACCACCACGCTGTAAGGGCCAGCGGCCAACCCGGCGAAGCTGTAGAGGCCATCGCCCTGGGTATTGTACGAGGAGATGGGCTGTTCCACATGGTTGCGCAAGGTGACCAAGCAGTTGGGCAACGTGGGTTCGCCCGGATCCCACATCCCGTTGCTGTTGCGGTCTTCCCAGGTCTGCCCCCAGAGCATGGCCGGCGCGCCCTGGGGCGTGGCCGTGGCCGTGGCCGTGGCGGTGGGGGTCGGGGTGCTGGGCGTGGGCGGCGTGGCCGACGCCGTAGCGCTGGCCGTTGCCGTGGGTGTAGCGGTCGGCGTAGGCGTGGCGCTGGGGGTGCCGGTGGCTGTGGGCGCGGGCGTGTTCTGGAAGTAGACCACCTGCAGCTTGGGATGTCGGGAGAAGTACCAGTTGTCCGACGAGGCCAGGCCGTATTCCACGGCGGTGCTGCCGGTGGGCTGCAGCAGCAGCCCATGGTTGCTGGCTGGCTCTGCCACCCACTCCTGCACCAAGTCGGTCACGTTGACGGTCTGCCACAGGCCCTTCTGGCTCAGGGTCAGGGAGGCCAGGGCGGTGGCCTCACGGTCCACCCCCGGCTGCGCGGCCCCGGCCTGGCCCCAGCTCTGCCCGCTGGCCGCCAGGTTCCAGGTGGCTTGCTCTGCCGACCACGGGCGCAGCAGGCGGTAGACGTTCAGGGGCAAGGGCGCGCCGCCGTCCGGGGCCGCCTCCACCCACAGGCTCAGCGACGCCGCCCGCACCGGCTTGTCCGGAGCGATCTGGCTGCTCAGGTCGAAGCGGATGAGCCCGGCTGTCACCCCCGGCGCCCGCAGCTTCAGCAGCGCCTCGCCGCCGTGGGCCGTGTTGGGGGTCCAACTGTGCAGGTGCGTGTCGCTGGCCCCGCCATAGCCGGCGACGCCCTGCTGCAGCGTGAGCACCACCGGCGTTTCGCCGGTGTCGGGGCCCAACGCCAGATCGTGATGCCCCGGGCCCACGGCGATCTGCAGCCAGCCATCTTCGGGGGCCACGGTGTAGTAGGTGTAGAGCCCCTGATCCAGGTCCGAGTCTTCCACCAGGTAGACCCGCTGGGGGTCCAGCCCGGCCTGGGCCAGGTTGAAGCGCAGGGTAGTGCTGCGGTTGGCCTCGTCGTAGACGCTGGACGTGATCCGCCCGGCCTCCACATCCCGGGCTGCCGAGACCCGCGTCCAGTTGTTGGTGCCGCCTTGGACGATCTCCAGCCAGTAGTAGCGCTTGGACTCGTCGGTGCGGATGACCATGTTGGGCGGGTTGTCGTTCAGGGTGTGCTGCTCCAGAAAATCCAGCGCCCAGTCGGCCCCGCCGGGGATGGGCGAGGCGTGGTTGCCAGGGTAGGTCACCAGCACCGGCGGGGTGCTGGGGCCGTATAGGTTGATGGCGTCGTAGAGAGAGAGGGCATGGGTGACCACCACCGTGGTATCCAACGTGCCGTGGACGATGGCGCTGGGCACGTGCTTCAGGTTGGAGGCCAGGCTCACCGGCGAGCGGCGGTTGTACTCGAAGGGCACCTGCAGCGGCGTGCCGCCGCACTCCAGCTCGATATTCTCGCGGCGCGCCACGTAGGTCTCGGCGTACCACTGGCGCAGATCGGTGGGAGCCTTCTCGCTCACCAGGGCGGCGAAGAGGTCTGGGTACTTGGCCGCGGTGGTAGCCGCGCACATAGCCCCCATGGACTGGCCGGTGATGTAGACCCGTTGGGGGTCCACGTTGTAGTGTTCCTTCATGTAGGCCGCCGAATCCACCAGATCGCGCTGGGAAGCGCGGGACGCCAGGGCGTAGTTGCCAGTGGTGGTGGTGCGGTCGCCGTGCATCTCGGGCGAAACCAACAGCCAGCCCCGGGCGTTGGCTGCCACGGCGTAGGCGTAGATGGCGTCAAAGGCTGGGCTGGTCCAGCCGTGGGCGTAGACCAACAGCGGGGTCGGCGTCTGGGGGTCGTAGTGCACCGGCACCTGCGCCACCGCCGACTGCGTGGAGTTGTCCCACGAGCTGGTAAAGGTGAAGTCGAAGATGGTGCTGCTGCGCACCCCTGGCCCGCCAGCCACGAGGCGCGCCGTGCGTGCGCCCCACGACTCCGAGCCGCCGTCGTAGGTGATGCGGATGGTGTTGTAGCCGTTCACCAGGATGGCCGGGTCCAGGATCCACTCGTCCACCGGCGCCGGGTCACAGAGCGACCCGCCCCGGGGGAAGCGCGACTTGCCGATGTAGTGTCCGTTGATGTAGATGCTGTGGGCGTGATCCACATTGTTCAGCTCCATCTGGAGCTTGGCCCACTGCAAGGAGCCGTCCCAGATCAGGATCATGTCGGCCGTGTCTTCAGGCCGACCAGGCGGCTGAACGGAGATGCAGCGCGTCTCGGTGGAGACCACCGTCTCGCCGCCGGGCGTCACCGTGCCGGTGGGGCTCGGCGTGGGCGTGGGCCCGCTGAAGCCGTAGGTCACCGTGAGCTTGGGCCGCTGGTCGGCGCTGGGGTTTTCCTTGCTGGCGAAACGGTAATCCGAGGCGTCGCCGGAGCCCACCAGGATCATCCCGTAGTTGGCGGCCGGGTTGGCCACCCAGTGGGCCGCCAGGGGCGTGATGTCGAACTCCACCCAGCCGGAGGCGACGTTCACCACGCCGCTGGCGGTGGGCGTTTCATCCCGATCGGCGCCTGCGCTGCTTGCGCCGGCCTGCGCCCAAGCCAGGGAAGATGAGGCCTGGTTCCACGTGGCCTGCATCTCGGACCACGGCCGCAGCAGCCCATAGACCGCCACGTCCAGCGGCGCGGAGGTGGCGCGGCTGGCCACGTAGAGGCTCACTGTCGCCGACTGCACCTGGGCGTAGGCGGGGATGGTGCTCACGTCGAAGCGCAGCAGCCCCCGACGCAGCCCCTGGCCGCGCACGTTGAAGGTGCCCAAGTTCCCGTAGAACTGGGTGGGGTTCCACTGGTCCAGGTAGGTATCTTGGCTGTCGCTGTAGCTGGCCCCGGCCTGAAAGGTCTGCGTCTCGGCCAGGGGGTCGTCGGGCGCAGGGGCTGCCCCCTCAGCCCGCGAGGGGACGCCCCACAGCGACAATGCCAGCAAGACGCTCAGGCCAATGCTACGCCAACCCAACCTCATGCCTCACCTCAATGTCCGTCTGGCGATGTCAGATGCACCAGAGTGATCTCTGGGGGGGCCAAGAAGCGCGCCGGGAACCCGCTGCGCACCCCCAGGCCCCGATTGGTATAGAGCATCGTGTCGCCAACCTGCAAAGGGCCGGCGACATAGCCTTTGCCCAGGCTGTTCTGTTGATAGATGGCCCCCACCACAGGCAGGCGCACCTGCCCGCCGTGGGTATGCCCGGCCAACACGGCGCGCAGGCCCAGGGGCTCTGCCTCCCGCACCTGGTCTGGCGAGTGCACCAGGGTCAGCGTCGGCACGTCCGGGGGCAGTCCTTCGGCCGCCCGCAGCACATGCCCCTCGCCGAAGCCATACTCGATCCACCCTTCGCCGGCCCGCCGCCCGGCCGGCCAGAGCTCCGTGCCATCCAGCGCTTCCACCTTCAGCGCCGAGAACCAGCGCTCACCCGTCCCCACCGCCCACAACCCCACCGTTCCGGAAGTAAGACGGGAATCGGAGTCATCCAGACACGCGGCTTGCCACTCTTGCGGTTCCGCTCCGTCGGCCGGCCAGGCCTTGGCCCGCACCCATGTTCCTTCCGGCCGCGTCTCCACCTGCAGGGCGAAGGCGAACTCCTTCCCCGGCTCTGCCACCACGCCGGTATCCACCGTGCCGCTGGTGATGGCGGCGCCGTGGGGCGCAATGTGGAAGGTGGGCTGCTCCTCGTAGGTCCGCAGTCGGTAGTAGCGGTCGGGGCCGTCCGGGAGCTGGGAGTAGACCGTCACCCCCATGCCCGCGCTGGCGTTGGGGCGTTTCATTATACCCCGCACGGTGTAGTCGTGCCAGCCCATGGCTGCGCGGGCGGAGTAGTGGGTGTAGGAGTTGTAGAGTCCCCGCAGCGCCGCCGCCGCTGGCCCGTCTTCCCACGTGGACCAGGGGAAGCGGGCAAACCAGCCCGGCGGGACGCTGGCGAACTCCGCCCCCACCAGGTACAGGGAGTGCCCGCCGATCTCCAACCGCTCCCAACGGTCCACCAGCAGGTGAACCGAGCTCTGCGCCACCCGCTCCAAGTAGGCGTTGGTCTGATCCGGGTAGCGGCCCTGGTCGGTATTGCCGCGAATGGCCCAGACGCCGCCCGGCGACTCCAGCCGCTCCAAGAAGGCCAGCGCCGCCTCCAACCGGGCAGACCGCTGCACGGGATCGGTGGTCGGCTCGATGAGGTCGCCGGTCACCACCACCAGGTCCGGGGCCAGGCCGTTCACCAACGCTTCGGCCTTGGCCTCCCGCCGGCCCAGGGCGATGATGTGCAGGTCCGAAAGCTGCACCACCCGCAGCCCCTCCAGCTCCGGCGGCAGGTTGGGCACCGGCATCCGCACCGTTTCCACACGGATGGCCAGCGGCTCCACGGCGAAGGCATACAGGCCCACCACTCCAGCCGCCAGCAGGGCCAGCGCCAGAACAGACCACCGACGCCTCATGCGCCCTGCCCTTGGCCGCGCTGGCGCAGCACCCGCGCCGGCACGCCGGCGGCGACGGCGCCGGCCGGGATGGCCTTGGTGACCACTGCGCCAGCGCCGATAACGGCTCCCCGGCCGATGCGCACGCCATCCAACACCCGCACGCCCACGCCCATCCACACGTCGTCTTCGATGACGATGTCACCCTCATGGCGGATGCCTTGGGCGCGGATCGGCTGCTCCGGGTCGTCAAAGCGGTGCTCGTAGGGGCTGAAGGCGCAGCCAGGGGCGATCTGCACGTTGGCCCCGATGCGCAGGTGGCCGCCAAACCCCTTCAGGTTGCAGTTGGCCTGGATGTGCGTGTTCTCGCCCACGACGATGCCGGCCCCCGCGCCCACCTCCAGGATGCAGCCGCGGTAGAGGTGCACCCCTTGGCTCAGCTCCACCGTTCCACCGCCCGAGTGGGCGTAGATGGTCACGCCGTCGTCGATGAAGCAGTGCGGCCCCAGGCGCAGGCCGGGGCAGTAGATCTGCGCCGCCGGCGAGACATAGGGTCGAGGCGTCAGGTAGGCCAAGGTGCGGCGCTGCTTGTACGGCCCCACCCACCAGCCGGCCAAGCGCAGGCACAGCCGCCCCACCCCGGGAAGGCCCGAACAGACCATCAAGGCGGTGAGCAGCTTCCGCCGCGCCCACTTGCCCAGCTCCCCAGTCATCTCCCCTCCTTCCCCAGAGGGCCAGCCGGGGCCATCCCCGCCTGGCGGAACCAAGCCACCGCCTCGCCGAA
>JAAYZY010000157.1 GCA_012514615.1 Chloroflexota bacterium
AAAGCACCCACACCGCCCCAACCAAGATCGTCACCAAGACAACCTGCTTGGTGAACGGGCTCCACCGCCGTGAAGGTTTGGGCTGCGGCGGGTTAAACTGCTGCACGGAGGGTTGCCTTTCTCGAGCCATCTCCGCGGCCCCCAGGCTGCAGACTCCCTCCCCCGACGCGCTCAGCGCACGAAGCCGGCGCGCTCCGGGGGCCAGTAGGAGACCCAAGCTCGTCCCACGATCGATTCGTACGGCAACATGCCGAAAGAGCGGGAATCGTTGCTGGCCCCTCGGTTGTCGCCCAGCACGAAGATGCTCTCGGCCGGCACGGCCTGCTCTTCCATGTAGCCCCGGGTCTTCTGAGCCAAGTATGGCTCCGCCAGCGGGGAACCGTTGATGTGGACCTGGCCATCGTGGATGCTCACCCGTTCGCCCGGCAGCGCGATCACCCGCTTGATGAGCAGCTCTTGGGAGTGCTGTGGCAGCCGGATGACCACCACATCACCGCGCTGCGGCTCCCGAAAACGGTACGAAAGCTTCTCCACCACCAAGCGCTGGTCGGTTTCCAGGTTGGGGACCATGCTGTGCCCGTAGACGCGGGTGGCTTGGGCCAGCAGCAGGTTGATGAGCAGGGCGATGACCACCGCCGGCACGATGGTTTCCAGCACGTCGCGCAACGCCCTGAACAAGCGGCGCCCCAGCGAAGGCGAGGGAGGCGTCTCTGCCGGGGGCGGCGCGTTCTCGATGTACGGAGCTTCTGGCTCGGTCATGGTCTGATTCCTTGAAGGGGGGCTACTGAACCCATCCGGCCCGCTCCAGGGGCCAGCACGAAAGCCAAGCGCGGCCGACGATACTGCCGAAGGCGACAGGGCCGAAGACACGGGAGTCGTTGCTGGCCCCGCGGTTGTCGCCCAAGACGAAGACGTGCCCCTCCGGCACCACCTGCTGGGGCAGGTAGCCGTTGGTGCGCTGGGCCAGGTAAGGCTCTTGCAGGGGGTTGCCGTCGATGTAGACCCGTCCGGCCTGGATGCTCACCCTCTCGCCGGGCAGGGCCACCACCCGCTTGATGAGCGGCAGGTCGGTGGGGAAGGGCGGCCACAGGGCGACGATGTCGCCCCGCTCTGGCTCGCGAAAACGGTACGAGACCTTCTCCAAGACCAGGCGCTGATGGTCTTCCAGATTGGGCTCCATGCTGCGGCCCAACACCAAGGTGAACTGGCCCAGAAGCAGGTTGATCAAGAGGGCGATGAGCACGGCTGGCGCCACAGTCTGCAGCACCTCGCGGACGACCAGACGTAGGAAGGGGGGGCGCCGCCTGCCCTCTGCTCCTGGCTCAGCCGGCAGATCCAAGACCTCTGGCCTCTCGACCATCGAGAACCTCCTGGATGGGGACGACCCCGGCCGCCTGGCTGCCGAGCGCAGCCACAGCGGCCTCTGGGGTCGGCCCAGTTTGGTCAGTTAGCGCCGCCGGCGGTCGTCGCTGCGGCCTCCACGGTCGCCCCGATCCCCGCTGCGATCTGAGCGGCCGCTGGGGC
>JAAYZY010000158.1 GCA_012514615.1 Chloroflexota bacterium
CAGCGCCCCGAGCCCCAAGGCCAGCAGAGGCACAGCCAACGAAACCACCATGGTTAGGCGAAGCGTCTGCACGCGCCCCAGCAGGCCATCCAGGCGAGGCCAGACCACATTGCCGCTCAGCGACGCCAGGGTCACCATGCTGAGGTACAAGCCGGCGATGGCCTCCGGGGCCGCCAGCCGTTCCACGGCGTAGATCACGTAGAACGGGTCGGCGATGCGAATCATGGCCACCAAGAAGCGCACCGCCAGCAGGCGGGCGTAGTTGGGTGTGCGCAGGATCTCTGGCACGCGGCGCCACTGATCCGACAGGCGCAACCATTCACTGCGCCGCCGCACCGGGGGTTCCTTCAGCCGGCGGCCCACCAGCGCCGCGGTCATGAACGCCAGCCCGCTGCCCAGAAACAGAAGGCTATAGACCCTGAGCCCTTGGCCGCCATAGCGCAAGCTCAAGCTGACCAGCAGGCCGGCGGTTAGTCCGCCCACGCCGCCCAGCAGCGACCGAACAGCGTAGAAACGAGCCCGCCCGGTCTGACGCACGATTCGGCCGAAGACATCGGTGATGGCCAGGTCCGCCGTGCCCACCAGCACGCGGGTGATGGCAAAGAGCAGGAACATGGTCCACAGCAGCACGCCTGGTTGGCTCGGCAACAGCAGCAGCAAGGCCAGGGCGATGGCGCCGTAGATGGCCGCGCGCCCAAACTCCAGAGAGACATAGATTGGCAGGCGGCGCAGGCGCTGCTGCAGCCAACCGCTGACCAAGAACTGCGGCAACCAGTAGAGCCCGAAGCGCACCGCCGGCAGCGCGCCGATGAGGACGCTGCTGCCCCCCAGCGATCGCACCAGGATCGGCATCACCAAGTCTGGCGAGCTCAGGGAGACGCCCAGATTGGTGACCATGGAGTTCAACCCGCCCAGCGCATCGGTCGGTTCCGGCAGGTGAAGCTGCAAGCGGGCGTGCAGGCGTCGAATCCGTGCGCCATTCAACCGCATTTGACCTTACCTCCGGCCCCTGCTATACTGCCGCCTACACCGCGCAACGGTTCCTCCTGAAATCGGTATTGTGCAAGATGTGGTGAGACGCCACCACCGCAGAAGGGAAGACCACCATGGACGTCCAACTGATCGGCGTTACCCACGTTGTAGGGGGCCAGGGTGGTCCCCAAGAGCTGTTGGAGCATGCGGGGCGGGTCTGCTACCGCAGCGCGGCTCGGGGCAAGGCCGAACGGTTCCTCCGCAGCCGCATCGCCGAGGGCCACGAATCGATCATCGAGCACGCCAGCCTGACCTTTGAGATCAGCGGCATCTCTCGCGCCTGCAGTCACCAACTGGTGCGCCATCGGCTGGCCAGCTACAGCCAAGAATCGCAGCGCTATGTGGAGATGTCCGACGCCCAGTGGGTGGTACCGCCCAGAGTAGCCGCCGACTCGGCCGCCATGGTCATCTGGGAAGCGGCCATCGCCGACGTGCAGCGGGCCTACCGCGATCTGCGCGACCTGGGCATCCCCAGGGAAGACGCCCGCTACCTGCTGCCCAATGCCACGCAGACGCGCCTGGTGGTGACCATGAACTTCCGCGAACTGCGCCACGTCTTTCGGCTGCGCATCAGCCGCCAGGCGCAGTGGGAGATCCGTGACCTGGCCCTGGCCATGCTGCGTCTGGCCTACGATGTCGCGCCGGGCGTCTTCAGCGACATCTGGGAAGACCTCAACGCCCAGTATCCGGAGTGGTTCGCCTAAGCCCCTAGCGCCCACCCCACACCAGTTGCAGCCGCAGCCGTTGGCTGCCGCGCAGCACCACCAGCGGCACCGTCTGGCCCTCCGCCAGCCCGCTCAGCAGATGCTGGAACGCCTCCAGGCTGCCCAGAGGCCACCCGTTGGCCTCAACCAGCACATCCCCTGCCTGAAGACCGGCCCCCTCAGCCGCCGAGCCGGGGTGCACCCGACCCACCAGCACGCCGGTCAGCGGCGGCAAGCCCCGCTTCTCGGCCACGCGCGCGGCGTCGGCGATGGAAGCCCCGAGGCGCGGCCGCTGGCCGACCGAGCGGGCTAGCAGCGCCTCCAAGCGAGCCACGTCGAAGCCGATCACCACCTGGCCATCCACCACGATGACCGGCACGCCCTGCTGCCCGGAGCGCTGTACCATCTCCCGCGCCGCAGCTGGGTCGGCGGCCACGTCTCGCTCCACAAAGGGGATGCCCTTCTGCGTTAGGTAGCGCTTGGCCTGGTGGCAGAAACCGCACGTCGGAGTGGTGAAGATGGTTACCTGTGCCATAGCCTACTCTCCTCGGAAGAGCCAGGGCGGGGGAGTTGCCAGGCTCTCCCCCTCCGGCACCACGCCATCCCTGTCGTCGAACGATGGGGTATGGTTCTTGATATCCAAGACGGGTGTTCCATCGATGGCGTCCAGGCCACGCAGGCGCAGGCGATGCCCCTCCACCGCCACGACCCGAGCCACCGTGACACCCAAGGGGTTGGGCCGGTAGGGCGAGCGGGTGGCGAACACCCCACGCTGGGGCCTGGACGTATCGCCACGGGGGTGCTGGCGCAGGGAACAGCCTTTGCCTGCCGCCAGATGGAAGTAGTAGATCACCAACACCAGGTCGTCAGCAGAGATGGCATGCAGCCCCTCGGCCAGCTCTGGCCGCAGCTCGATCTCCACCTCCCCCTGACGCAGCGTCTCTGGGTCGGTCATCTCCCGCTGGGCGCTGCGCACCCAGCCGATCGACTCCATGGAGATCCGTCCCTGCTCCTGCATCATCCGCTCCTCCCCGCCTGAGCTCAGGCGCCGTCGCGTCCTTGGGGCCAGGCGCCCAAGCGCCGGAATGGTACCACAGCCAACGGAGCCGCGTCAAAGGGCGGCGCCCCGGCAACGCAGGTTCACCCAACAGAAACTGGGGCTTGACTAGAACAGACGTTCGTGCTATAATGGGAGCATGGAGTCCGCACAGGTGTGCTAGGAGCGCCGTCCGTGTCTGGCGGAGGGGCCCATGAAGGAGGAGCGTGATGCAGCTTTCGGAACGACAGCAGGCCATACTGGACTACATCCGCGCCTACTGGCGGGGGAACCAGCGCCCCCCCACCATCCGCGAGATTCAGGAGCACCTGGGCATCAGCTCCACCTCGGTGGTCAACTACAACCTGAACCGCCTGGCTGATGAGGGGCTGATTGTCCGCGCCCGGGAGGTATCGCGGGGCATCCGCCTGGTGGATGACTCGGGCATGCGCTTGGCGCAAGACATCCTGGTGCGGGTACCCATCTCCGGCTACATCCGCGCCGGCGCGCCGGTGGACGTGCCGGACGCCTCGGTGGCCCCAGACGAGTACCTGGAGCTGACGCGGGACCTGGTGAAGGGCGAGGGAGACGTCTTCGCCCTGCGCGTCCGTGGAGACTCCATGATCGACGCCCTGGTGAACGACGGAGACATCGTCTTGATGCAGCAGGTGCCTCGGGTGAACAACGGCGAGATGGTGGCTGCCTGGCTCAAGAACGAGCAGGAAACCACTCTGAAGAAGTTCTACCTGGAAGGCAATCGCGTCCGCCTGCAGCCGGCCAACCCCACCATGGAGCCGATCTACACCACGCCGGCCAACGTGCAGATTCAAGGCAAGGTCATCGTAGTCATCCGACAGGTGGCCTAGCACCCCGTCCGTCAGCCCCTTGGGCAGCAGCCAACTGGGCCGGCTGTAGCAGCCGGCCCAGGCCCCCTGTTCAGCCAACGACGCCCAGGGGGGTTTCTGGCCCAAGGAGTAGAACAAATGTTCTTGTGCGCCCAAGAGGCCTCTCCCTTCCAGCGCAGAGTGGGGGAAACGAGATGAAGCGAGCCCGACTGGAGATGCAGGCCAACCGCATCGAGGCGGTATTGGCCAGCCACAAGATCCCGGCCCAGGTGTGCGGGGGGCGCGTGAGCCCGCGCTACGTGCGGTTCCACTTGGCCACCGCCGCTGGCGTGCGCCTGGCGCGCATCGCCAACCTCTCTGAAGAGATCGCCCTGGCCCTGGATGCCCGCACGTGCCGCGTTCGGCGCGAGAACGGCACCCTGGCGGTGGAAGTGCCCCTGGAGACCGAACGTACCGTGGCCTTCGCCAACGTGCTGCGCAAGGTCCAGCGCATCCCGCCGTGCACCGCCCTGCTGGGCGTGGATGAAGGCGGGCACCCCCTGCTCATCCGCCTGCCCAGCCCAGAGGTGGCCCACATCCTCATCGCCGGCACCACAGGCTGCGGCAAGACGATGCTGATGCAGGCCATGATCCTCTCGTTGGCCCTGGCCAACCGCCGCAGCGCCCTGCAGATGGCCTTGATCGACCCCAAGATGCGAGGCTTCGGTGCGTTGGCCGGTGTGCCGCACCTCCTCAGCGGGGTGATCCATGCGCCCGAAGAGGCCGCCGCCCTGCTAGAGCGGTTGGTGGCGGAGATGATCCGACGGGACCACGAGCGCCGCTCCGACCCGCGGGTGGTGGTCTTCATCGACGAGCTGGCCGACCTGGCCCAGGCGGAGAGCGGCCGTCGCTGCGCCTCCTTACTCACCCGCCTGGCGCAGCGGGGCCGGGAGGCAGGCATTCACCTGGTGGTGGGTACCCAGAAGCCCAGCAGCGAGATCTCCGGCGCCATGTTCAAGAGCAACTTCCCGGTGCGACTGGTGGGGCGGGTCACCTCGGCCGACGATGCGCGGGTAGCCGCTGGCGTGGGCGGTTCGGGGGCCGAGAAGCTGTTGGGACGGGGCGACTTCCTGGCCGTGGCCTGCGGATCGGTGGTCCACTTCCAGGCGCCCCTGTTGAGGCCCCCGGAACTGCGGCACCTGCTGGGCCACGTGCAAGCCGGCGGGCAGTGGCCGCCCCTGCCCCCAGGTGCGGGCAGCGGGGCGGCGGCTGCTGGCTTGCCCCCAAGGGCCGGCGGTCCAGGCGCACCGCCCATGAGACGACAGGCAGCGGGAGAGAGCCCATGGAGAGACTGAAGCGGATGGTGGTAACGGCGCTGATCCTGTTCAGCGGGACCCTCAGCGCCCTGCTCATCAAGGAGCTGAGCGCCGATGCCTTGGCCATGCTCCTAGGCGTGGCCTGCGGCATGCTGGCCAGCTTGCCCCTGCTGGTGGCCTTGCTGTTCTGGTCCAGCCGCAGCCAGCGCAACGAACGCCGCGAGCCTGCAGCCAGGCCGCAGCACGAGACGCACCAGCCGCCGGTCATCGTCATCGCCGGCGCTGGGGCGCCTTCGGCCCCGCCGTGGGTCAATGGGCGAGCCTGGCTGCCGCCAGCGTCCCAAGCCCTCGGCTTGGGCAGCCCGTCCCTGCGCGTGCTGGGCGAGCCCATGGCGGAATCGTGGGTCGGCGACCACGGATCAGGCGGCAACGCAGAGACCGAGCGTTGGTCTTGGGAAGGAGAGGAAAGATGGTGACAGTCACGAACTCACAGGCGCGGGCAGAGCGAGGGCAGTCGGCGGTGTGGCTGCATCTCAGGCGAGTGTGGGCGCGGTGGCGCAGCGAAAACCCGGCGTTGGTGGATGACGCCTTGGCCCTGGGCGCGGCGTTGGTGGTGGCCGCCGTCGTGTGGATCGGGAGGTAGCTATGGCAACGGGAACGCGTTTTCGGTTCGGGTTGATGTGGTTCGACGACAGCAGCCAGACAAGCCTGGAAGAGAAGGTGGCCCGGGCGGCCCAGCGTTACCGAGACAAGTTCGGCGGTGCGCCCGACACCTGCTGCGTGAACCGCAACCTGCTGCCGGACGGTCAGGAGGAGCTCTGGGTAGGCGCGGTGCGAGTCATCCCCCTGCCCAGCATCCTGCAGCACCATTTCTGGCTGGGGGTGATGGAAGAAGCCGCGGCCCCAGCCAACCGCTAGGCGCGCTGCCGCCCACATGCAGAGACGGCAGGCATGGTTGCCTGCCGTCTCCCAGTGGTCGGGGCGAGAGGATTTGAACCTCCGACCTCACGGACCCGAACCGTGCGCGCTAGCCGATCTGCGCTACGCCCCGACGCCCACTGCCCTACTCGTCCATTATACAGCAACCTCGTCTGGGTGACAAATCACGCACCCCTCTGCGCATCCCGGGGACGCGCCTGGTACCGCTGGCTGGCGCACCGGCCCTGACGCTCCCGGCGCAGACTCCCCTTCGGACAAGGGATCTTGACCCCAATCACTCCGGCCACGAGCAGGCCCA
>JAAYZY010000159.1 GCA_012514615.1 Chloroflexota bacterium
ACAGGGGGTATTGTCAGGCGCAGGGCCGCCCCTGGCTGCGGACGACGCCACCGACGCTGCGAGAGGGGAGACGCCAGTGTGCCCCGTGGGGCACACTGGCGCCTTGTCGCGCCCGGGCCTGGGCGGCCCCAGGCGGTTACTGGTTGCGCAAGAAGAGCGGCAGCAGCAGCGGCGGGGCGCCGTCCACTGAAGGCTCCACCTGCACCAACACGGCCTGGTCGGGCATCTCGGGGCTGGGGAGGGTGATAGCGGCGGTATGCAGCCCGTTGGGCAGGCCATCGGCCGACACCTGCACCCGCAGGTCGTCCGGCGTCTGGCCGACGTCTGCGCTCAGGCGGACCCACGGCTGGTCGGCGAAGGCGTTCCAGCTGTGGGTCTGGGGCCCGTGCTGGTTGTCCACCAGCACGGCGGCCTGCCGCTCGCCCAGGCGGCTGGAGAACGTGAGCAAGTCGTCGCTGACCACCAGCGCGTTGGCCGCGGCTGGCGCTTGGCCCAGGTCACTCACCACGGTGATCTGCACCGTGGCTGTGGCCAGGCCGCCCTCGCCGTCATCGGCCCGCAGGGTGATGGTGTGCAGCCCTTCCTGCAGGGTGCGCACCGTCAGGGCCGACCCACTGCCCAGCGGCCCGGCTAGGTCAGATCTCCAGGTGAGCTGGCTGCCGTCCATGGTGCCGGCGTCCACGTCGTAGGCGTCGCTGGCCGTCCACGACACCAGGATGGTCTCCCCATCCAACAGCTCTCCGCCGTTGGGCGAGATGATGGTCACCGTCGGCGTGTTGGCGCCAGCGGTCACTTGGTGCAAGATGCCGTCCGGCCCTTGGATCTCCACCCGGGTCGTCCCTTCCACATAGGGCACCAGCTCGCTGATGCCCAGCAGGTCCTGGTCCTCCAGCTGCTCGGCCCGCGGTGCGGTGCGCGGCGGCATGGGACCGCCGTGCTGCAGGTCGGGGGTGAAGGGGTAGCGCGCCAACGCGGCTCCGCCGGCGCCCTGCAGCATCATGGCGTAGGACCCGGGGATCCGCGGCTCAACGTCGCCGACGTTGGGGATGACGAAGAGGAGATCCAGCGCCACCTGGTTGGTGCGAGGGTCGATGGCGCCCAAGACCAGCAGGTGGCTGGCTTGCTTGGCGGTGATCTGCTCGGCAGCCAGGGCCACCGACGTGGTACGGAACGTGGTCATCAGGGCCTCGTAGGTGAAGTCGCTGATCCACTGGTTGGTGTAGTAGCTCATCACATCCCGCCAGGTGGGGCCGTAGATCGCCTTGGTGGCGACGCTGAAGCCGTAGATGGCAGTGTTGCCGCTCAGCGCTGGGCTGATGCGGGCTGCGGTGTAGGGGTAAGAGGGTCCGCCGGTGGCGCTGCAGAAGTTGGCGGGGCCGCGGCCGTAGGCGTGGGCCAGCTCGTGGCCGCCGTACCAGTCGCCGCAGCTTCCGTCGGTGTCCCAGCCCCAGGCGCCCGTGCCGGTGGGGCCGGAGGCCACAAGGCCTGGCACCGGCGCACAGCCGCGCACGAAACCGCCCACATCGCTGACGATCCCGTAGTATCGCGCACCCAACGGCACGCCAGCGAAGCCGATCACATCCCAGATCTTCTTGTTCATGAGAAACGAGTTGACCTGACTGCACGAGGGCTTGGTCAAGTCGCCGTCGCTGTTGACGGAACCGCCGCCCCAGTAGGCCGTGCGGTAGCGAACGCTAACGAGCTCAAGGGATAGGCTCGCCTAAGCCACTGGGCCATCTGCACAGAATCGCCGCTGGATGGGTAGTAGGTGGTGCTGCCCAGCTTGTCGCCCACGCGGTAGTTGACCAGGTTCATCGTGGGCACCGACTCAAAGGTCACGGTGGCCGTACTGGTGTTGTTGCCGCAGTTGGACTCCACCGGGTTGCGGTTGCGCACCGACGGGATGACCGGGTTGAGGTGGGCGGTGAGGGTCACTGTGCCCTGTTTGAACCCGTTGGGCAGCTCGAACAGGAAGGAGTGGTTCAGCACGCCCCGGTCCGGCGAGGGCCGCGCCAGCACGCTGCCGGCGTTGCTGGGGTAGATGGTGGTGCTGTTGGCCCCCTGCTGCGCCACCAACGTGGCGAAGGTGGGGTGGAAGCCGGCGGCGGAACGGACGTGGAAGCGCACGAAGGTACGCTTGTTGGTTACCAGCCGCACGCTGTTGTTCAGGTCCTGAAGGGCCTGTGCCACCTCGAGGCGGGTGGCCACCAGGTCCGGGCGAGGCGTGGCCGTGGGGGTGGGCACCGGCACCGTGCAGTCGATGATGAGACGCGGGATGTTCTGAGTGGTGCGGGCGTCGAAGACGTGTCCACCTGTGGTGTCGTAGTCGCCCCGCAGCAAGATGCCTTGGTTCTACAGCTCGCCGCCCGACACCCAACGCTTGACGATGTTGGAGACGAAGATCGACTTCCAGCCTGAGGCGCTATCCCATGTGGCTGGGCTGTCGCCCAGGTTGATGGCGGCCGGCTTGGTGGACCAAGAGACGGTGGACTCGCCCCAGGGTTGGAAGGGGCCTTCGGCCCACGCCCGGTAGGTGCTGCGGTTGGTGGAACGGATCTGGTTCAGCTCCACCCGCGCCCTCTGCACCTGGGCGTTGGCTGGCAAGGCGCTAACGTCGAACCAGAGCAGTATCTGGGCGTTGCCGCCGCCAACCTGAGCATCCTGCCGGCCGACGATGAGGGTGAGGTCGCTGCCGAAGTTCGTGGTGGGTCGGGTCTCGTCCACCCGGGTATCGCGCTGGGCGAACAAGGTGAGGGTGGCTTCTTCAGAGGCTGTGGCGCGTACCAGTCCCTCATCGCCCAGGGCCACAGAGCCAAGAAGGCCGGCCAAGAGCAGCGGGCCGGCCAGCAACCAGGTCACGGTGATCCATGAGACGTTCGGCGGTCTTCGCATCGAGGTACCCGCAGCGGCGCGGCCTGGGCACAGTGTGCGGTTCCGTAGCCCGGGGCGATGCTGCGCCCCGCAGGCGGCCTGGGCCGGCTCCTCCCGGTCCGAGCCGACCCAGGCCTAGGGTGAAGGGGCGCCCGCCTGCTACAGATACGGGACGCCCTCGAGATGGTCGAAGCGTTACCGGCCTAGTAACACTTTTTCTGGTGCTTGTCAAGCATTGTGATGAAGGCAATTACCAGCAGGCATGTGCGGCGGCTGCTGGCCTTCGGCATTGCGCCTTGACTCTGGGCGCCTCCGCCGGTATAATGGGCGTAAGGGCAGTCCTGTGCAGCCTGGGACTGTTGCCTTTTCTTCGGTCCACCAAGTTGCCTCTGATCCTCTCCGTGGTTGTCAAGGCAGTGCTTCGTTCTCCCATGGCCGATCTGCCCCCTTGCCGTCATATCCTACCCTGGTGGTTGGTCGCGTCTCCCTGTCTCGGGTTGGTCGGAGATGGAGGTGGGGACGTGCAAGCACGACGTGGGGCGCACTGTGGGTTGTGGCTTGGCGCAGTGTTGGCGCTTGCGGTCCTGAGGGGCGGCGGGGTCGCGGCCCAGGGCGCGGCCCCTGAGCAGACCACCGTCACCCTCACCGCCGTGGCCGACGCCGCCGTGGCGGCCAACTGGCCTGTTCATCCCTGTGGGGGCGATCCCTGGCTGTAGGTCAACAACTGGTACGAGTACGATACTCCGTGGGCGCGCACCGCCCTTGTACGCTTCGACCTGTATGGCTTGCCTTCCAACGCCGTCATCGACAGCGCCACGCGAAGACTGTACTTCCACGGCTGCCGTTCCGGCGATTCGCCCCTTCTGGGCGCTTACGCGGTCACCGGTCCGTGGAACGAAGATTCGGTGACCTGGAACACCCGGCCCCCTTCGGCCTCCTTAGGCGTCAGCCGCCAGGCGCCCTGCGTCGTTGAGCTTGGCCCGGTGGACTGGAACGCGGCTGGACTGGCCACGGCCTGGCACAGCGACCCCGCCGGCCACTACGGCCTGGAGCTGTGCGGCGTCCCAAATACCGCGTGGTACAGCTTGACCCATGCCAGCCGGGAGCGGGAGGAAGCCGCTTGG
>JAAYZY010000160.1 GCA_012514615.1 Chloroflexota bacterium
ACGCGCGCCACCAGCGTCACGTTACGCCCGATGTAGCTCAGGCCGCGGACGGTGATGCCGCTGTTGGGGTCGGCCCCGCTGTGGAACGCCGCCAAGATCACGTGCTGGGCCGGATCGACCCTCGCCGCCGCCTGGGCCAGGACCGTGGGGGCCAACAGCCCTTGGGCCGCGCTCAGGTCGCGACCCTGCGCCACCACCAGCATCGACCGCATCGGCATCGGCCCTTCGGCCATCCCCTGAGCCAGGGTGACAAAGGGGATCGGCTCGCCCGGTTGGATCGCCGCGCCCTTGTCGCTTGGCAGCAGCGTCAGCCCGCCTTCGGTCATGGGCGTTTCCACCGCCGGCGGCTTCACCACCGGCTCGCCGCCTTCAGCCTGCGGCGTCGCGGGCAGGGGGCTATCCCACGCGCCGCTGACAGGCGTCACCGGCAGCGGCGTCGACGGCATGGCTGTGGGCCACGGCGTCCACGAGGGCGCGGCGGTGGGCTGCGCCGTGGGGCTGGGGACCGCCGGCAGCGGCGTGGGTGAGGCCGTGGGTTGCGCCGGCTGCACTCGCACCGTGGGCGCCGCCGTGGCGATCACACCCTGGGCGTCAGGCCGGGCTGTCGGCGCGGCGGTAGGCAGGCCCGGCACACAAGCCGCCGCCAACAACAGCGTCGCCGCCAGCGCGGCCAGAAAGGGGAATTCCCTCGTCACCCGACGACTTCCATCTCTCCGTCGCATAGAACACCTCCTGCGGGCCTGCGCACGAGTGTCCACACTGCTGTATAGGAAAGACGCGACCCCATGTGGACCTCTCCCATAGTTGAGAGACGCTCCCGGGGGCGTCGGGGTTCCCTACCGGCCCCAGCTACCCCAACTCGCCCAGCACCGCAGCCAGCGGCCCGGCCCAGGCCAAGAGCCGTTCGTCGGCCATGAAGGGAGCCGCCACCTGCAGGCCCAGGGGCAGCCCGTTGGCCGCCCGCCCTGCTGGCAGCGTCACCACCGGCAGGCCGGCGTGGGTCCAGGGCAGGTTCATGGCCGAATCGCCGGTGCTGGAGATCCCCTCCGGAGCCGGGCCAGGCGCCGCCGGGCAGACCCAGAGGTCGATCCCCGCGTCGCGCATCTGCTCGTGCAGCTTGGCCCGCAGGTGGGCGCGTCCCTGGCGAGCCGCCGCCAGGTCTTCCGGTCGCACCGTCTGGCCCTCGCGGATCAGCGCCGCGGTCAGGGGGCGGTAGAGACCCTCGTAAGCGGTGAACCACTCGCGGTGCACCTCGGCCAGTTCGGCGGCGATCATCTGGCGGTGTCGGGCGGCCACCGCCTGGGGCTTGGTCAGGGCTGGCACCCGCTTCACCGTGTAGCCGGCCGCGGTCAAGTAGGCCACTTGGGCGTCGAAGCGCCCCAGCCCCTCCGCGGTCGCTTGCATCAGGTACGGCCCTTCTGGCACGCCCAACACCGGGCGACGGGTCACCGCCGCCGGCTCCCAAGCCCGGCAGAGCACCGCCGCGGCCAGGGCCATCCCCGCCGCGTCTGCCGTGAAGCAGCCGATATGGTCAGCGGACCGGGAGAACGGGATGACCCCCTCCGGCGAGATGCGGCCGTAGCTAGGCTTGTAGCCCACCACCCCGCAGTAGGCCGCCGGGCGGATGACCGACCCCACCGTCTGCGTACCCAGGGCCAGGGCGCAGAAGCCGGCCGCCGCCGCCGCCGCCGACCCGCTGCTGGAGCCGCCAGGCGTGTGGCCCAGGTTGTGGGGGTTGCGCGTGGGGCCCGGCTCCAAGTAGGCGAACTCGGTGGTCACCGTCTTGCCTACGATGAGCGCGCCGGCCTGCCGCAAGTTGGTCACACACGCGGCTTCTGGGCCGTCGAACAGCGACGAGGGCAACGCCGTGCCGCAGCCGGTGGCGAAGCCCTCGACGCGGAAGATATCCTTGACCGCCAAGAAGGCGCCGAAGAGAGGGGGCCGCGCTGCCGGGTCCGGGTAGCGCTCCAGGAGGGCTTGCGCATCCCGGCGCAGACGAGCGCGACGATCCGCCTCAGGCAGGAACGCCTGCACCTGGGGGTCCAGCGCCTCCAGGCGATCGCAGACGGTCTCGACCTCTGCAAGCAGACTGCGTCGGCCGCTGCGCAGCGCGGGAACCTGATCGGCCAAGGGAAGCGATGCAGTGATCATGAGAACCGCCTCCAACGTGAGGGTTGCGTGTCTGTATCCCCAGTGTAGCACGAAAGCGGCGCCTGGACAAGAGGAGCGCGCCCCGCCTCAGCTTGCCCAGAGGAGGCGAAGACGGTATACTCACAGGCAGATCGGCGCACTCTGCCGCAATGGGAGGAGCAACCTATGATCCCCAAACACGCCTTCGGCCGCACCGGGCACATGAGCACACGCGTCATCTTCGGCGCATGGGCCTTCAACCAGGCCACCCAAGCCGAAGCCGACCGCACCATGGAGCTGCTCTTGCGCTGGGGGGTCAACCACATCGATACGGCCGCCAAGTACGGCGTCTCGGAAGAGCGGCTGGGGCCGTGGATGGAGCACCACCGGGACGACTTCTTCTTGGCCACCAAGACCGGCCAGCGCGACTACCGCGGGGCCCGGGAGGAGATCCACCGCTCGCTGGAGCGGCTGCGGGTGTCCCAAGTAGACCTGCTGCAGTTCCACAACATCATCCAGCCGCAGGACTGGGAGCAGGTCTTCGGCCCTGGCGGCGCGCTGGAGGCCGCCCTGGAAGCCCAGGAGCAGGGCCTCACTCGCTACATCGGCGCCACGGCACACGGCTGGACCGGCCCTCGGGTGCACCTGAAGAGCCTGGAACGGTTCCCTTTCGACTCCGTGCTGCTGGCCTGCAACTACTTGATGATGCAGAACGCCGACTTCGCCGCCGACTTCGCCCGCCTGACAGCCGTGTGCCAGGAACGCAACGTGGCCCTGCAGACCATGAAAGCGGTGGCCCGCCGGCCGTGGGGCGTCACGCAGGCTTGGGGCAACTCGTGGTATGACCCCATTACCGACCAGGCGGACATCGACCGCGCCGTACACTGGATGCTGGCGCGGCCTGGCGTCTTCCTCAGCACCATCGGCGAGATGGAGGTGCTACCCAAGGTGTTGGACGCCGCCAGCCGCTTCGCAGGGGCGCCTCCGGACGAAGAGATGCGGGAGATGGTGCAGCGTCTGGAGATGCAGAACATCTGGGAACTCTAGCCCCACACGCGCCTTCGGACCGCCGCGGCCGTCTGAACCGGGTGAACGATGGACCACAGACCGCTGGCAAAGGGGGAGACCATGGCCCGCACACCCGGTTGCACCCTGGGGCTTCTGGCCGCGCTGGTTGTGCTGGCGCTCCTCGGGCCCACCGCCGGCCTGGCCGCGACGACCTTCCCGTGGCAGATCGAGACGGCAGACGCCGGCCCAGGCGTCGGCAGCCATAGCTCCTTGGCCTTGGATGCCGCCGGCCAACCCCACATCAGCTACTACGACGCGGCCAACGACGCCCTGAAGTACGCCCACAGGGCCGACGCAGTCTGGCTCGTGCACACGGTGGACGCCGGCGGCGTGGGACGTGTCAGCTCCCTGGCCCTGGACTCCCTAGGCCAGCCCCACATCGGTTACAGCGACGATGCCAACAGCCTCGTCAAGTACGCCCGCTTGGCCGGCGTGGTCTGGCAGATTGAGACGGTGGACCCGCTGACTCTGGCCGGCCCTGATGTGTCGCTGGCCTTGGATGCCGCCGGCCAACCCCACATCAGCTACCACGACATGCTGGAAGACAACCTGCGCCACGCCTGGAGGCAAGGCAGCCAGTGGGCGCTGCAGACGGTGGACGCCGCCGGCTGGGTGGGGGAGGGCAGCTCCCTCGCCATCGACCCCTTGGGCCAGGTGCACATCAGTTACTACGACGCCAGCCGCCTGACCCTCAAGTATGCCCGCTACGACGGCGCGTCCTGGCAGATGGAGACGGTGGACCAGACCGGTTGGGTAGGCGAGAGAAGCTCCTTGGCGGTGGATGGGGTCGGGCGTCCGCACATCAGCTACACCGACAGCGCGAGCGGCAGCCTGAAGGTTGCCAGCTACAACGGCGCGTCCTGGCTGGTGCAGACGGTGGATGCCACCGGCTGGGTGGGAGAGAACACATCCCTGGCCCTAAACCCCCACGGTCACCCCTACATCAGCTACTTCGACGGCGAGCGCGCCAGCCTGAAGCTGGCTTGGCACGACGGTCTGGCCTGGCGGATGGAGACGGTGGACGATTCTGGCTGGGCCGGCGAAACCAGCTCTCTGGCCCTGGACGCGGCCGGCCGGCCCCACATCAGCTATGCCGACGGCCTGGGCGAGCGCCTGCAGTACGCCCGCACCGACGCCGATGCCCCCACGCCCACGGCCACAGCCACGCCTACAGACGCCACCCCCCCGCCGCCCACCGCCACCGCCACCGCGCCCGGGCTGACCTGGCGGGGGCTCCTCCCGCTCATCCTGCGGGGTCAGCAGGCCGGCTGATAGCTTCTGGACCGGGCCTGATAGGTTTTGGCAGTTCCCCAGGAGTACAATACCGTTGGCATCGTGGGAGTGATGCGTTTTGGCGCGAGCCAGATAGCTTTTGGAAGCCCGCCGGCTGTACACTGAGGCCACACAGCAACGCACACCGCGGGCTTTTGTCTGCCCGCCTGACCGACGGCCTAGGCCGGGGCTCCCATCCCAAGCCCAACGAGAGAGAATGCACACTATGGAACGAACATCCCGCTTGCCCGGCTTCTACGAACTTCCTCTGGTTGAGCGCGCCACGCGTGTGGGGGAATGGGCTGGGCTGACGCCTGACGAGCAAGCCGTTTGGCAGGCGGCACAGGGGCTGCAGGCCCCCCAGGCCGACCAGATGATCGAGAACGCGGTGGGCGTCCACGCCCTGCCCCTGGGCATCGCCGTGAACTTCCGCATCAATGGGCAAGACCGGCTCATCCCCATGGCCGTGGAGGAACCGTCGGTGGTGGCCGGGGCTAGCTTCGCCGCCCGCCTGGTGCGGGAAGGCGGCGGCTTCTTCACCTCCAGCAGCGAGCCGGTAATGATCGGCCAGATGCAGGTGCTGGACCTGCCGGACCCGGCCTATGCCCGGGCCCAGGTGCTGAGGAACAAGGACCGCCTGCTGGACCTGGCCAACCAGACCGACCCCCTGGTGGTGAGCCTGCATGGCGGGGCGCGAGACATCCAGGCGCGGGTTATCGCCGAAAGCCCGGCCGGGCCGATGCTGGTGGTGCACCTGCTGTACGACTGCCGCGACGCCATGGGCGCGAACATGGTGAACACCGCCGCCGAAGCGCTGGCCCCACTGGTGGAAGAGATCACCGGCGGCCGGGTGAACCTGCGCATCCTTTCCAACTTGGCCG
>JAAYZY010000161.1 GCA_012514615.1 Chloroflexota bacterium
GGTCGCCGAGATCATCTCCACCAACTGGGCCGTGCTCATCAACTGCCACGAAGGCCCCCAAACGAACTGGCACACGCTGGCCGAGTCCAAGGCGCTGTAGCACCACTGGCCGTAGACGGCAAAACGCACCTTCTCCGTGCCCAGGCTGCGCTTCTCCGGGGCGTCCAGCAGGCCCAACTGCAGCAGGTTTTCGGCGGCCTGCCCTTCGTACAGCGGGTCGTGCTCGCTGGACTGGTGATCGGCGCCAAAGGGGTTCACGGTGTAGATCAGGCCCAGGGAGGTCTTCACCGCCGGCATGTGCGCCGGCATCTCTTGGTTCTTGGTGGTGAGCAGAAACCGTTCGGTGCCCCGACCGATGCGCTGCGCCGCCCGCGCCGACCCTTCGGCCAACAGGGCCCCGAAACCTTCGCTCTTAGCGATCTGCTCCACGGCCGTCACCATGGCCGCGGCGTCGCCGTACCGCAGCTCCAGGCCGCCAGTGTCTTCCGTGGTCAGCAACCCCTTCTCGAAGCACTCCATGGCCCAGGCCACCGTGGCCCCACAGGAGATGGTGTCCAGGCCGTACTTGTTGCAGAGTTCGTTAGCCTTGCACACGGCTGCCAGGTCCGAAACGCCGCAGTAGCTGCCCAGGGTGGCCACCGACTCATACTCCGGGCCGCCGTAGACAGGGTCGACAGGGAAAGGTCCGTCGGCGATCTCCACCACCCGCTTGCAGCGGATGCTGCAGGCGTAGCACGTATCCCGCTCCTTGAGGACGGTGTCGTAGAGGGTCTTGCCGTCCAGCTTCTCCCACTCCCCGAATGCACCGCTGGTGAAGTTGTAGGTGGGGAAGCCGCCTGCAGCTTGCTGCCCCGAGATGATCCCGGCAGTGCCGTACTTGCCCAGCCCTCCGGCGCGCTCTTCTGTATGGTCTCGAGCCCACTGCGAGAGCGCCTTCAGGCGGTCTGGGTAGGCCGCTTGGGGCCGAGCCTTCCCGCGCACCACCACCGCCTTGAGGTTCTTGGAAGCCATGACTGCGCCCATGCCGTTGCGCCCGTTGGCGCGGTTGGCCATGTTGATCAGTGCAGCGAAGCGCACCCCCTTCTCGCCGGCCGGGCCACACTGCAGCACCTGGATTCTGGCGTCGTCCAACTCTCCCTTGAGAATCGACTCCACCTCGCCAGTCACCTTGCCCCAGAGATGGTCTGCCGGCCGCAACTCTGCCTCCCCGTCATGCACCCACAGATAGACCGGCTGGGCAGCGCGCCCCCGCACCACAATGGCGTCAAACCCGGCCATCTTAGCCTCGGCCCCCCAGAACCCACCAGCCTCAGAGCTGCCGATGCCCCCAGTGAGCGGCGACTTGGTCGTGGCGCAGAAGCGGCTCTGGCCCGAGATGGGGAGGCCAGCCGCCGGTCCCCACGACAGCACCAGGAGGTTTGCCGGCCCCAGTGGGTCGGCTCCTTTGGGGATATCCCGCAGCGCGTAGTAGAGGCCCAGAGCGCTGCCACCGACGTACTTGCGGTAGAAACGTTCTTCGGGCTGTTCCACCGTCAGTTTCCCCGAGGTCAGGTCAACGTGCAGGATCTTGCCAGTGTAGCCGTTCATCCTCGTCCTCCCGTGCTTTCTGTTCTGGGTGTGTCGGCATTGTATCCCAACGTGCCCCGAAGGGCAAGGGGCTCCCGGCGCGCCTTGGCGCGCCGCTACGGGTTCTCCCAGCGCCCTTCCTGGAACACGATGAAAGGCGCCATCCCTTCCATCTCCAGCACCCACCCCCCCTGGAACGCCTGCCAGGTGAGGTCCTTGCCTTGCTCCGGCTGCAGGGCCCAGCCAATGGCCGCGGCAGGCCCGCCCAACTGATCCCGCCAGATCTTGCCGAACCCTCGTTCTGGCTGCAAGA
>JAAYZY010000162.1 GCA_012514615.1 Chloroflexota bacterium
CACCGCCGAAAACCTGGAGACGCTGGGGGGAGCCGGCCTCAGCTATGACGGGGCGACCGGCGCGCCAGCCTTGGCCGAGGTGCTGCAAGGCTTGCTGAGTGCGCCCGGGCAGATCGCCCAGTACCGGCGCTTGGCCGCTGAACGCGTGCAGCAGGTCTACTCGTGGGAGCGGGTCACCGACGAGTACGAAGCCCTCTTCCACGGACTGCTAGGCAGCGCGTAGCCAATGCCCAGGCAGAGAGCGCACTGATGCGACGCAAGAACAGCGCCAACTTCACCCTGTACCTGGTGGCCTGCGACTTGGCCCTGACCCTGGTGGCCCTTTTCTTGGCCACCCAGTTCCGCCTCTTCCTGCCCCTGGGCCAAGCCCTGACGGAGCGCCTGGTGCAGCTCCCGCCCACCATCTACGCCATGGCCCTGATCATCTGGCTGGTGGTCTTCCTGCTCCTGTCGGTGTACGACGACCAGAAGAACGTGCGGGCCGTGGATGAGTTCCAGCGCTTGGTGGTGGGCGTGGGCGTCAGCGTGCTGGTCTTCGCTGGGGCCCTCTACCTCTCCTACCGCGAGGTCTCCCGCCTGCTCTTCGCCTACTTCGCGGTGCTGGACCTGGTGGCCCTCCTGAGCTTCCGCTCGTTGCTGCGACTGGCCATCCGCCTGGCCGGCGAGCGCCAGCGCGGGGAGGAGCGCGTGCTCATCATCGGCGCGGGCAAGGTGGGCCTAGCCCTGGCCCAGCGCGTCGGTCTGCGCCGATGGGCCGGCCTGGAGCTGGTGGGCTACCTGGACGACGATCCGGAGAAGCTCGACCAGGTCTACTGGGGCGCGCCGGTGCTGGGCACCCTGGCCCAGGCAGCCCAGGTGGTGCACACACACGCGGTCGACCAGTTGGTGGTGGCGCTGCCGCTGCGGGCACACGAGCAGCTTGCCCAACTGGTGCTGGACGTGGGGCAGTTCCCCGTGCGGGTGCGGGTGGTGCCCGACGTCTTCGACCTGGCCTTCTTCCGCGCCACCATTGAGGACTTCGATGGGATGCCCCTCATCGGCCTGCGGGACCCGGCCATCGACGGCTTCAACCGCCTGGTGAAGCGGGCTTTCGACCTGCTAGGAGCCTCCCTGCTGCTGCTGCTGATCTCCCCCCTGATGCTGATCATCGCCTTGGCGGTGAAGCTAGATAGCCCCAATGGTCCCGTGCTCTTCCGCCAGAAACGGGTCGGCGAGAACGGCGAGATCTTCCGGATGTACAAGTTCCGCTCCATGGTGCCGGATGCAGAGCAGCTCCAACACGAGGTGAACCAGTACACCGAAGACGGCCACGTCATCCACAAGGTGGCCGACGACCCCCGGGTGACGCGGGTGGGCCGCTTCATCCGCCGCTGGAGCTTGGACGAACTCCCGCAGTTCTTCAACGTGATCAAGGGCGAAATGAGCCTGGTGGGGCCGCGACCAGAGCTGCCCTGGCTGGTGGAGCAGTATGAGTCCTGGCAGCGCAAGCGCTTCGCCGTGCCGCCGGGAATCACCGGCTGGTGGCAGATCAGCGGCCGCTCCGAGCGCATGATGCATCTGCACACCGAAGACGACCTCTACTACATCCAGAACTACTCTCCCCTTCTGGACCTGCAGATCCTTTGGCGCACCTTGGGGGCCGTGGTCAAGCGCAGCGGCGCCTACTGACGCGCTCTCTCCCCCCAGCCAAGCCCGCGGTGGCGCGCCTCCTGGCCGTGGCAAAGGCCGGGGCTGGGGCGTGCGCGCCTCCGGGCTCAGGCTTCGTCGACCGCCGGGAGTAGAACGCAGAAGGTGGTGCCCTGGCCCAAGACGCTCTGGGCGATGATCTGGCCGCCGTGGGCCAGGGTCAACTGACGGGCGATGGCCAGCCCCAGGCCGCTGCCGCTGCCCGGGGCGGCCTGGCTGCCTCGGCGGAAGCGCTCGAAGATGTGAGGCAGGTCTTCGGCGGGGATACCCTGGCCGGTGTCGGAGACCTCCAGCACCTGCCAGGCGCCGCTGGCCAACGCCTCGGCCACGGCCGGCGGCAAGGGAACCGGCGGCTGGTCGCCGCGCCAGGCCCGCAGGGTGATCCGGCCGCCGGCCGGCGTGTGCTGCAAGGCGTTCTGCAGCAAGTTGAAGCAGACCTGGCGCAGGCGCTGGCGGTCGGCCAGCAGCGGCAGCGGCGTCTCCGCAGGAACCACCTCCAAGGTCACCGCGGCATCGTCGGCCACCGCTTCGAACGCCTGACCGCTCTCCCGCACCAGGTCGTTGAGGTCAACGGCGACCCGCTGCAGCTCCAGAGCGCCGGCCTCGGCCAGGGCTAGCAGCCGCAGGTCCTCTACCAGGCGGTTCAGGTGCAAGGTCTGGTGGTGGGCCACAGCGATGTTGTCGGTGGAGAGGGGGTAGACGCCGTCCAGCATCGCCTCCAGGTTGCCCCGCAGCACGCTCAGTGGGGTGCGCAGCTCATGGGCGATGTCGGCCACCATGTGGCGGCGCAGGGTGGTCTGCTCTTGCAGCGACTGGGCCATGGCGTTGAACGAGCGGGCCAGGTCGTTGATCTCGTCGCTGCCCCGCACAGCCACCCGGCGCGCCAGATCGCCGCCGGCCAGCGCTTCGGTGGCCTGGGTCAGGTCCCGCAAGGGGGCGGTGATGCTGCGCACCAGCACCCAGGCCAGCAGCATGGCAGCCAACGCCGCTGCCCCACCTGCCCACAGCGTGGCCCGGTTCACCGCCTGGAGGTACTGCGCCTCCAACGACGCCTGCTCCGAGAGGGTGATCTGGGGCAC
>JAAYZY010000163.1 GCA_012514615.1 Chloroflexota bacterium
CGATACTTCCCGGAGCTGCGAGCCGATGGCCGAGCCCACGCCGGGCAGGTGGCTGCCGCCTACCGCATGGCCATCAACGCGCCCATCCAGGGTACTGCAGCCGATATCATCAAGCTGGCCATGATCACCATCCACCGCCGCCTGAAGGAGGGCCTAGGCCGGGCCCGCATGATCTTGCAGGTGCACGACGAGCTTGTCTTCGAGGTGCCTGAGGGGGAGGTGGCAACAATGCTCCCCCTGATCCGCGAAAGCATGGAGGGGGCCTTCTCCCTAGACGCCCCCCTCAAGGTGGATATCAAAGTCGGACCCAATTGGGAGGAGATGCACACCCCATGACCGAACCGTTCCCCCCACTGAACCGGCGCATCGCCGAGCTGGTACGCCAAGCCCTGATGGACGCGCAGAAAAGCGGCGCACTCCCGCAGTTCGCGCTGCCCGAGATCACCGTGGAGCACCCCCGTCAGGCCGGCCGAGGTGACTTCGCCTCGTCCGTGGCCTTGCAGCTGGCCTCCGTGGTGCACCGTGCGCCGATTCAGATCGCCCGCACCATCGTCGACCATCTCCCCCCTTCCCCGCTCTTCGGCAGCGCAGAAGCCGCGCCCCCTGGGTTCGTCAACTTCACCTTGGATCCGGCCTGGCTGGCCAGCCAGGTGCCGGTGATCCTGGAGGCAGGTCAACGGTTCGGGGCCCTGGCCATGGGGCAAGGCCGCCGCGTACAGGTGGAGTACGTCAGCGCCAACCCCACCGGGCCCCTCACCATGGGGTCTGGCCGCAATGCCGTCCTTGGCGACGGCCTAGCCAACGTCCTGGAGGCGGCTGGGTATCAGGTCCAGCGCGAGTATTATGTCAACGACCGCGGCACCCAGACTGGCTTGTTCGCCGAGACGCTCTTCGCCCGCTACGCCCAGGCTCTGGGGCATACGGAAGAGCAGATGCCTGAGAACGGCTACCACGGCCACTACATGGTGGAGCTTGGTCAGCAGATCGCTGCTGACGACGGCGACCGGTATCTGAGGCTGCCCCGAGAGCAAGCCATGGCCGAGCTGGGGCGAATCGGCCTTGAGCGCATGGTGGAATCGATCCGCACCGACTTGGCTTTCGTTGGCATCAGTTACGACCGCTGGTTCTCCGAGGTCAGCCTCTACGAGGATGGCGCCTGGGAGGAAGCGTACCGCATCCTGCAGGAGAGCGGCCTGGTGGAGGAACGGGAAGGCGCCGTCTGGTTCCTGGCCAGTCGTTTCGACGTGGCCAAGGATGAGGTCCTCATCCGCACCGATGGCCGGCCCACGTATTTCGGCTCCGATGTCGCCTACCACTACGACAAGTTCTGCCGGCGCGGCTTCGATTGGGTCATCGATGTGTGGGGCGCCGATCACCAGGGCCACGTGCCCCGTATGAAGGCCGTGATGCAAGCCTTTAGCCTCGACCCAGAGCGCCTCACCCTGCTGTTGTATCAGTTGGTGACGCTGCGGCGCGGCGGCGAGCTGGTGCGCCTGTCCAAACGCACCGGCGACATCATCACCTTGCGCGAGGTTGTGGAAGAGATCGGCGCGGACGCGGTGCGTTTCTTCCTGCTCTCCCGCGCCGCCGACAGCCAGATGGACCTGGACCTGGACCTTGCCAAGGAGCAGTCCAACGAGAACCCTGTCTACTACGTGCAGTATGCCCACGCGCGCATCGCCAGCATCTTGCGCAACGCCGCCGAGACCGAAGGCGTCGTCGACCCAGAAACCGCGGAAGTCGCCTTGCTCACCCACCCTTCGGAACAGGCGCTCATCCGACAGATGCTGCAACTGCCGGAGATCGTCGAGATGGCCGCGGCCAAGCTGGCCCCTCACCACCTGGCCTACTACGCCAGCGAGCTGGCCAGCAGCTTCCACGCCTTCTACCGGGATTGCCGCGTCCTCTCGTCGGACCCGGCCGATGCGCCCCTCACGGCCGCTCGCCTGCAGCTGGTGCGCGCGGCCAAAGGGGTTTTGGCGCGAGTGCTTACCCTGATGGGGATGACCGCCCCAGAGTCGATGTAGACGGCTGGCACTGTGACAGTGCCTTCGCAGATGCAACACACAAAGGAGATGACGTCCATGACCCGCC
>JAAYZY010000164.1 GCA_012514615.1 Chloroflexota bacterium
CCGCACGCTGGCCCAGATCCCCTGCCACGTCCCCATGTCGTTCAGCGCCATGGCGTTGGTGGCGAAGAAAAGGTACACCGTGAGCCACAGCCACAGCCAGGTGAAGATGAGCAGCATGAAGTTCAGCAAGAATACCACGGCTCCCTGCCCGGTCAGGGCGGCAAGGGCCACCAACACCGACAGGGGCACCGCCAGCATCACCAGGAGCAGCAGCAAGGCCAAGGCATACAAGGAGATCCGCCGCCAGGCCACCCGTACCCCAGACCACGCCGGCAGCCAGGGCTCCCCTTCGGTGCGCCGCACCACCTGGGCGATCCCGCACAGGTAGACGGTGCTGAGGAACAGCCCGACCACCAGCAGCACAACGCTGGCAACAAGCAGCAGACCCAGGCTGTGCACCGGCGCCACAGCCTGCTCCAGGCCGGGCAGCGAGGCCGCGCTGCCTGCCGGCAGCAGGAAGCCCGACGACACGGTCTGCACCAGGGCCGCCGGCGCCTTCAGCAGAGCGAACAGGTTGCTACCCTGGGCCAGCTGCAAGAGCGCCTCTTGGCCGCCCTCGGGCAGCGCCGCCACGTTGTTGGGCAGCGGGGTCTCTTGCACCAACCGGAGCCAGGCGCGCACGATCGGCTCCACCGAGAGGCGCACCCCTAACCACAGGAACAGGTCAACCAGCACGGGGATGGCCATCAGCCAGAACCGCCGCACGGCCACCGCGAACCCCGCCGAAAGCGAATCGATCACACCCACAAATGGCACTCCATGGCTCGTTAGCTTGAGCATCCTATTCTATCATAAGTCGCCCGTTTGGAGAAACAGGTGCGCCGCAGAAGGGATGGCAGGGCGCGCCGCAGAGCGCGCCGAGGGTACAGAGGGAGAGGGAAGAACGAGGGGCCGACCACAGGGAACAGGCCAGAAGCCTGGGCTCGCTGCTGCCCCACTCATTCTCTGCGTCTCGGCGGCGCGTTGGCCCGCAGGCGCAGGGCCAGGAGCCCCCCCAGCGTCAGGGTCCAGGCCGCCCCGCTGGTCGCCGCGCCCCACCAGAAGCTCCTCGGCTGGTAGCGGAACTCCACCCGATGCGGCCCCGGCCCCAACGGCACGGCCCGGGAGACGTAGTCGGCGCGGTAGAGCGACGCCGGCTCCCCGTCCACCCACACCCGCCAGTCGGGGTAGAAGGCGTCGCTCAGCAGCAGCCAGCCCCCGCCGTCGGTCTCCAGCGCCAAGTAGTGGGGATCGTCGGCCAGGATGCGCGCCTCGGCCCCCAGGTAGCCGGCGCCGCTCTCGGCAGGCTGCTCTTCCAACAGCGCCGGGCCCCAGGGGTCGAAGGCCGGGTCCCGCAGGCGGGCCAGCACCTCCGCCGCTGACAGGCCAACCTCCGCCGCTGGCAGCACCACCACCCGGGGCAGCGCGGCCGGGTTCTCGTAGATCCAGTGAGCGCCATCGTCAAACGCCAGGCGCAGGCCGCCCTCGGCCTGCAGCGGGTGCAGGGCCAGCACGTAACGCACCCCCAGGCGGCTCAGCAGAGGCAAGCGTTGGCTGAGGACCTCCTGGTCGGTGGGGGCCATGCCGAAGGCCAGGTTCACCGCCCCCAGGTCGGCCAGCAGGTCGTAGCGGCGCGGCGCGCCCAGCGACGAGTAGATGCCTACGCTGGGGATACCGTAGGCCAGGTTGGCGTTTTCCGGCAGCAGGTAGGGCAGCGCGCCCCCCGGCTCCACCGGCTGGTCTGTGAGGGAGTAGATGCGCCCAGGGCTCGGCGTGCCACACGGCTCTGGCCCTTCTGTCAGCAGGCAGGGCGGGGTGATGCCGGAGCCGGCCGGCGGCAGCACCGAGCGCAGGTAGAGCAGCGCCGGCGCGCCAGGTTGGGCGGCCGATGCCTCGGTGAAGCCCAGCGGGCCGGCGTGTCCCAGCAGGTCGGCCGCCGCCAGGGCCACCCCCAGCAGCGCCCAGGCCGCCGGGCGCACACGGCCGCCCCAGCGCAGCCAGGCTGCCGTGGCCAGGGCCAGGGCCAGGGCCGCCCAGAGCTCGCCGTTGGCGGGCGAAAGGGCGTCGGCCACCCCCTGGAGCACCCCCTGCACCCGCGCCTGGAAGTAGTCGGCCCCCTGTACGTGGAAGGCGCTGCCCTGCAGGCGTTGGGCATAGTCGGTCGCTAGGTCGGTCAGGGTGGGGCGCAGCCAGCCCACGAGCCGGCCTCCCACGAGCAGCGCAGCGGTGACGAGAAGACCCGCCGCCCCCACGGCGCGGCTCCAGCGGCGCGCAGCCTGCGGCGGCAGGCCCTGCAGACACTGCCAACCCAGCCCGGCCAGCAGGGCCAGGGCCAGGCGGGTGAGGAAAGTGAAGCGGATGCTGTTGCGGAAGAGGTGCAGCCCGGGCAGGCGGCGCACCAGCTCGAAGAGGGGAGAGTAGCGCCCCAGGGCCAGCAGCAGGCTGAGGGCTGCCAACAGCAGGGCGAAGCTCACCCGCCGATCGCGCCGCCAAGCCGGCAGGGCCAGCGCGGCCAGGGCCAGGGGCAGCAGCCCTACGTAGCCGGCGCTGCCCAGCTCCGCCAAAAGGTCGGGAGCCCACCAGGTGCTCAGGGCCCAGGGCGGCAGCGACCCCTGGCCGGCGAAGGCCGCATCCAGGCCGGCGGCGCGCAGGGAGGAGGCCTTCAGCTCCAACGTGGGCAGCCACTGCACGGCCGACAGGGCCGCGCCCAGCGCCGCTGCCCCCACCGTGGCGGCGAGGGGCCGCAGCGCCGCCCTCCAGGGGCGACCGGCTACCTGGCTCAGGGCCAAGCAGCTGGCGGCCACGGCGGTGAGCAGCAGGCCCTGAGGGAAGAAGGTGAGCCCCTGCAAGCCCAGGCACACGCCGGCCGCCACGAACGGCCCTCCGCGCCCGGTCTCGTAGCCACGTAGCAGGGCGGTGAGCACCGCTGGCAGCCAGGCCAGACAGAAGGCGATGTAGAAGTCGCCCAGGGCGCTGCCCACCACGCTCATGCCGTAGACGAAGCCCACCAGCGCCGCCGCTGGCGGAGGGATGCGCAGGGTGCGGGCCAGGGCCCAGGCGGCCGCCTGAGCACCCAACAGGTGCAGCAGGGCGCTCCAGTTGTGGGCCAGGTTCAGGGGCAGCAGCCGGTACAGCAGCAGGTTGGGCGGGTAGAGCCCGCCCATCTGCCCCTCAGCGAAGAGCGGGAAGCCGCCGGCCAGGTGCGGCGTCCAGAGCAGCAGGGTCCCCTGCCGCAGGGCTTGGGCGTAGGCAGCATGGAGCGGGTAGTGGATGGTGCGGATGTCCAACCCGTTGTACAGGAGCTGCCAGCCCAGCCAGGCTGGGCCGAAGAAGAGGGCGGTCAGGGCCATCAGGCCCAGGGGCCAGCGCCACTCTGGCCAACGGTGCATGCGCCTTGCCTCCGTGGGGAAGTGGGTTCGGGCGCATTATGGCCGCGTTGGCGGCCGCTGTCAAGGGCGCTGCTGGGCTGCCCGCCTAGAGTTCCAGGCGGTGGAAGCGCCACAAGGCCGCGGCGACCAAGGGCAGCGTTAGGAGCGCCGTGGCCGCCACGGGCAAGAGGGGCAAGGCTGGCAAGGCCATGCCTTGGGCCACCGCGGGGCCGGCCATGGGCAGTCCCCAGGGCAGCCAGAACGCCAGGCTCCCCAGCAGGTTGGTGGTCAGCAGCCCCAGGGCCTGCACGCCCATGCTCATGCCCAACACCGTGGAACGGGCCTGGCTCCACACGCCCATGGTCACCGTGAGGGCAAGGTAGAAAAGGGTGTGCAAGGCGAGCATCCCCGCCCGTGGCCATGCCAACCATGGCTAGCTGGAACAGGGTCTGCAATGCCCCGCTCACCACATCCAGCTCGGGGGTCTGGCCGGTCTGAGCCGGGATCTGCTGGGGCAGCACCCACAGTACCAGGGCCGCCAGGCCGTTGAGCCTTGCCGTCTACAGGAGGACCTGGACCCACCAGCGATGGGCGCCCCACCAGGCGAGCAGCTCTTTGCGGAAGAGGTTTCCGAAACCGGCCAGCGGGCCGTGCGGATGGGCTCTTTCCAGCGCGCTATTGGCGATCACTGCTCTCTCCCTTCACCAGGTTCATGAACGCATCCTCCAACTGGAGCGTCTTGCGGCTCTATTCGGTGACCACCAGATCCTGGTCGGCCAGGAGGAGGCGCAGCAGCCGCGCTTCGGCCTGGGCCTCGTCGTGTACGCTGACCCGCCAGGTGACCACGCCGTTGCGCCGCAGCACCTCCACGCCCGAGACCCAAGGCTGCGCGGCCAGCCGCTGCTGAGATCGGGGGGTCTAGCTCTTCCGTGTGATGGTGTAGACGGTCTGCCCACCGCTGTTGAGCAACCGTTCGATGGGCCCCTGGGCCAGCAGCGCCCCGCCGTGCAGGATGGCCACGCGGTCGCTCACCCGCTGCACATCATCCAGGATGTGGGTGGAATAGAAGATGGTGGTGTGGCGGCGCAGACGCTCCATCACCTCCAGCACCTCGCGGCGACCGATGGGATCCAGCGCCGCCGTCGGCTCATCCAACATCAGCAGGTCGGGGTCGTTGACCTGGGCCAGGGCGATGCCCAAGCGTTGGCGTTCGCCGCCCGAGGAGCCCCGCACCGGGCCATCGGCCTTGCCGCGAAGGCTCACCAGGTCCAGGGAATCCAGGGCCCGTACCTGGCCGTAGGCCTTGCAGAGCCGTTTGGTTTGAATGACCATCTCTTCAGTCTGGGTCATGGCGATCTCCTCCTGTTGGCCCGGCCCCTGCCTGCCGGTCTCGCCCCCCCGGTGTAGCCGCTGGTCACCATCAGCGCATCGGCCAGGTGGGCAGACCACACCCGCCCAAAGGGGCGAGTCCGAGGCCCGGCCAGGGCCTTGGACTCGCTTCCCCCAGCGGCGTACCTGGTGTATAATGCCCCAGGCAACCTTCCCCGTCGGCCCCCGAAGAGGCCGCTAGAAATGGATTCCGTCATGAGCAAAGTCTACGTCGCCCTGGACCTGGAGACGACCGGCCTGGACCCGGAGCGGGATGCGATCATCGAGATCGGCGCGGTGCGCTTCCGTGGCGAGCAAGTCTTCGAGACCTTCTCCACCTTCATCAACCCTGGGGGGCGCCCGATCCCCCAGCGGGTGAAGCAGCTCACCGGCATCAGCGACGCCGATGTGGCCAACGCGCCGTCGCTGAGGGACGTACGCCAGGCGCTGGTGCGCTTTGTGGGGACCAACGCCCTGGTGGGGCACAACGTGGGCTTCGATCTGGCCTTCCTGCGCCGCCACGGTCTCTTCACCCGCCAAGATAGCCTGGACACTTTCGAGTTGTCTGGCATCCTCTTGCCCCACGCCGCCCGCTACAGTCTGGAACGTCTGGCCCAAGAGCTGGAGATCGAGGCCAGCATGCATCACCGGGCTCTGGCCGACGCCGAGACCTCCCGCTCGCTGTTCCTGGCCCTGGAGGAGCGGGCCCGGCAGCTCCCAGCCGCCCTGCTGGATGAGCTGCTGCAGGCCTCGCAGGGCGTGGATTGGCCGGCGCGGGAAGTGCTGCTGGAGGCGAAGCAGGAGCAGGCCCGTTACGCCTTTGTGGGCGGCATCGGTCAGCAGCTCATGGAGAAGGGCCTGCTGAACGCCGAGGGGATGGCCAACCAGCTCTTCTACGGCGCCGCAGAGGACGACGAGCAGCCCCCGCTGGACCCCAGCCCGACGGTGCAGCCCGTGGATGTGGAAGCCATGGCTCGCCTGTTGGGGCCGGATGGCCTCTTCGCCCAGGCCTTCCCCGGCTATGAGCACCGCGCCGAGCAGGTGGCCATGCTGCGCCGGGTGGGGCGGGCCCTCAACGAGGGCGAGCACCTGCTGGTAGAGGCCGGCACCGGCACCGGCAAGTCCGTGGCCTACCTGCTGCCGGCCATGCACTTTGCCCTGACCAATCGAGAGCGGGTGGTCATCTCCACCAACACCATCAACCTGCAAGATCAGCTCTACAGCAAAGACATCCCCGACCTGCAGCGATTGCTGGGGCTGGAGGTGCGCTCGGTGCTGCTCAAGGGGCGCTCGCACTACCTCTGCCTGCGCAAGCTGGCGGCCTTCCGCCGCAAGCGCGCCTGGGCAGTGGAGGAGCTGAGGCTGTTGGCCAAGGTGCTGGTGTGGCTGCCCACCACCGTGACCGGCGACAGAGCCGAACTGTTCCTGCCCACGCCGCAGGAGGGGGCGCTGTGGGCGCGCATTGCCTCCGACGGCGAATCGTGCGCCGGCGACCGTTGCCCCTATGCCCGAGACGGCCGCTGCTTCTTCCGCCGGGCCCGCCGCAAGGCCGAGCAGGCCCACCTCATCGTGGTGAACCACGCCCTGCTCCTCTCCGACGTGGCCGTGGAGAACCGCGTCTTGCCTGAGTACCGCCACGTCATCATCGATGAGGCCCATCACCTGGAAGATAGCGCCACCAGCCAGCTGGGCTACCGGCTGCAGGGGCGGGACCTGCGCAACTGGGTGCAGGATGCCCTGGGGTTGGGCGATCGCCCGGAGACGGGCAGCCTGCTGGGCGAGGTCTGGGCCGTGTGCCGCGGCCGGCTGCCGCGAGACCAGGAGCCGGGGCTGCGTCAGTTGACCGACGACCTGCGCAGTCGAGGCGTCGACTTCCTGCAGGAGTTGGAGGAGTTCTTCGAGGCGGTGACCGAGTTTGCCCAGGGTCAAGGCGATGGCAAGGCCAGCCAGTACGACCAGCGCATCCGCCTGGCCGGGGCGGCCCGCAGCCAACCGGTCTGGAGCCGGGTGGAGATGGCCTGGGACAACACCGCGGCCCACCTGCACACCTTGGGCCGGGGGTTGGAGCAGCTCTCCGCCTCGCTGGATGGCCTGGAGCGGCGGGATTCCGAAGAGGTGAACGACCTGCTGCTGAACCTGGCTTCGTTCCGCCGCGGCGTGCAAGAGTGGAGCGAGCAGATGGACGCGGTGGTGGCCAACCCGCCGCCCGATCAGATCTCCTGGGTGCAAGTGCGGGCCGCCGCCGGCGACATCTCCCTGCACGCGGCTCCTCTGCACGTGGGGCCCTTGGTGGAGCAGCACTTCTTCGACGCCAAGCGATCCGTGGTCATGACTTCGGCCACCCTGCAGACCAGCGGCTCATTCGACTTCATGCGCGAGCGGCTCTCGGCCGGGGCGGCCGACGAACTGGCGGTGGGCTCGCCGTTCGATTACGAGCGCTCCACCCTGCTCTACATCCCCACCGACGTGGCGGAGCCCAACACCCCCGGCTACCAACAGGCGGTGAACCAGGCGGTGCTGGCGGTGGCGCAGGCGGCCAAGGGACGCACCCTGGTGCTCTTCACCTCCTTCAGCCAGCTCAACGCCACGGCCAGCGCCATCGGCCGGGCCCTGGCCCAAGAGGGAATCACCATCTTGCAGCAGGGCGATGGCGGCTCCCGCAGCCAGCTTCTGGAGACGTTCCGCGCCGGCGAGTCAGCCTCGGTGCTCATGGGTACCCGCAGCTTCTGGGAAGGGGTGGACGTGGTTGGCGAAGCGCTGAGCTGCTTGGTGATCGTGCGGCTGCCTTTTGCCGTGCCCACGGAGCCGGTCTTCGCCGCCCGCGCCGAGGGGTTCGACGACCCGTTCAACGACTACATGGTGCCCGACGCCATCCTCAAGCTGCGCCAAGGCTTCGGGCGGCTCATTCGCTCCCGCAGCGATCGCGGCGTGGTGGTGATTTTGGATCGCCGCGTCCTCACCAAGAAGTACGGCGGCGAGTTCCTGGCTTCGCTGCCGGCCTGCCGCACCGCCCAGGGGACGCTGGGGCAGCTGGGGCCGGCCACAGAGAGGTGGCTGACCGCGCCGCCGGCCAAGTAGGACCAGGCGGTTCTGCCCCTATGGGACGCGCCCAGACTGGCAGCGTGGCCTGGGAGGGTTCCCTGTTGAGGGAGAGGGCAACGGATGGGGCTGGCCCGGCAGACCAGCCCCCGACGACCCAACCTCTGGCGCTGCGGAGCAGGTCAGGGCTGGGCTGGGCCGCGCCGCGCCCTGGCCGCCGAACTCCTGCCGCTCCACGCCCCAGTAGGTGAACTGCCCCTGGTCGGCGTAGGGTGCCATACCCAGTCGCCGCGCCACCCGTTGCGAGGGCCAGTTGTCTCGCTCGATCTCCGCGGCGGCAGCCTGCACGCCCCGCTGGCTGAAGGCCCAGGCCAGGGCGGCGCGGGCCGCTTCTGTCATGTAGCCGCGGCCGCGGTAGGGCGGCTGCAGCCCATAGCCGATCTCCACCACCTCCTCGGCGTTGGGCGGCCCCTTGAAGCACAAGCCCCCGATGATGCGTCGTTGGGCCTTGAGCACGATCTGCCATTCGGTGTACCAGAGGTCGGCCGCGCCGTGGGCGGCCATGCCGGCCAACATGTCGTTCTCCACGGCCTCCCGCAGCTCGGGTTCCAAAGCCGCGCCGCTCACCTCCAGGCCAAGGGCCTGCTCAAGGGCCCCGCGGTCGGCCAGCAGCAGCTCCAGTTGGCTACGGCTCAGGGGGATCAGCCGCAGCCGTTCCGTCTCCAGCTCCATCACGCCCTCCCACCTTGCCGGCTGGGCCGCCCGCTGCGGTACTGCACCAGCAGCACCCCGCCGATCACCAGGATCATGCCCAGCACCTGCAGGGCCACCAACCGCTCATCCCACAGCAGCCACGACCAGACGGCGGTGATCACCGGCGAGAGGTTGAGGATCATGCTGAGCTCGAAGGCGCTCATCACCCGCAGCACCGAGTTGTAGAGGGTGTAGGCCAAGGAAGTGTTCACCACCACCAGCACCGCAACGGCGGCCCAGGCCCCCAGCGGCATCCCCGGCACGCCTTCCACCGCCACCGCCAGGGGCAGCAAGACCAGCCCCCCCAGCGCCAAGGGGATGATGGGTCTGGGTCATGGTGTCCAGCGCGCCCTCGCGGGCCAGGCCGCGACCCAGCACGCCCAGGCTGGCGTTGCCCACGATTCCGGAGCAGATGATGGCAATGCCCAGCGGCTGGCCGGGTTCCAAGCCAGGGCTGAAGAAGAGCAGGCTACCCCCCAAGGCTACTGCACCGCCCACCACCTGCAGGCGATGGGGCACCTCGTCCAGCCAGAGGATGCTGCCGATGAGCGTGGCCACCGGGATGAAGCTCATGAGCAGGGTGGTGGTGGTGGCCGGCACGCTCTTCAGGCCCCAGAAGATGAGCACCTGGCCCAAGACGTAATGCCCCACGCCGATGCCGATGAGCCGCCGCCAGATCGAGGGCGAGCGGGGCACCGGCTGGCCGAAGCGCAGCAGCAGCGGCACCAGCAGCAGCGAACCCAGGGCGTAGCGCAGGGCAGCCACGGTGAGGGGCCCGGTGTGCTCCAACACCAGCTTCACCAGCACTAGCACCGTGCCAGAGCAGATGAGCAGGAAGATCGCCATCGCCAGAGCCAGGCGGCGGCTGGGAGTGGGCGGGAAGTCGTCTGGCAGCAAGGCGGGCCCTTTCGTCGCTCCGCTACA